>JASEHT010000228.1 GCA_030018675.1 Smithella sp. | reverse complement strand
GAGTAAAGAGTGAGGAGTAATTATCTCTTCACCCTTCACTCTTCACCATTCACTCTTTACTATTCACTTCCCCTGTTCACTTTCTCTGAATAATTCGCTGCCATGTTTTTTTTAGGGTTTTTTCCCAGGGTTTTTTTGCGGGCGGCTTTTGCTCTTCGTCGGAGTAGTAGCCGTAGCCATAACCGTAGCCGTAACCTTTGCCGTAGCGGTAGTAGTTGCCGCCGTAGTAGCCGTAGGTTTCTCCCTTGCCGGTCTTGTCGTTCATGACGAGTCCGCCGACGGAGATCTGAAGGGCGGCCAGGGTTTCACGGACATGCTGGGCGGCTTTGATGGGCACGCGGCCGGCTTCCATGATGAGGATGACGACGTCCGAGATGGTGGCCAGCACGGGCGCGTCGGTGACGGCCAGAACGGGCGGGGCGTCGATCAGGATGTAATCGTATTGATCGCGCTGTGTCATCAGGAACTGACGCATGGCTTCGGAGCCGAGCAGTTCGGACGGATTGGGCGGGGTTGTTCCGGCGCTGATGAGGTCGAGGTTGGGGATGCCGGTGTTGTGTTTTGCCTTTTCAAAGGTGACGTCGCCGGTGAGTATTTCGGTCAGTCCGGGTGTCTTGCTGTGGCGGAATTTTTCATGCAGCGATGAACGGCGCAGGTCGCAGTCCACGATGAGCACTTTCGCGCCGGTCTGGGAGATGACGACGGCTTCGTTGGCGGTGATGGTGCTTTTGCCTTCCCGCGGGAAGGTGCTGGTGAATAGCATGATTTTCTTTTCTTTGTTGATGGCGGTGAAGTGCAGATTGGTGCGCAGCGAACGAAACGCTTCGGCCGCCATTGATTTGGGTTCGGTTTTTGTGACGAGCGTGTCTTTGTCGGGCGCGCTGCCGTTTAATTCCGGCTGACGACTGGGAATATGGGGAATGGTCGCCAGCAGGGTCAGGCCCATGGCGCGCTTGGCTTCTTCGGCGTCCTTGATGGTGTCGTCAAGATATTCCTCAAAGAACACGAGGCCGATGCCGAGCGCCATGCCGAAGATCAGCCCCAAAAGCAGGTTCTGCGCTTTTTTGGGCTTGACGGGCCGGTGGGGAATGATGGCCGGGTCAACGATGTCGATGTTGCTGATGGTGGAGGCTCTGGCGATGCGCGCTTCTTCGTGCTTTTGCAGCAGGAAGGTGTAGATGTCGGCGTTGACTTTGGAAAGCCGGGTCAGACGCGCAAGGTCACGTTCGACGTCGGGCAGTTTGCGCATCTGGCTTTCGTAGATTTTAAGCTGGTTTCGGACGGATTCTTCCTGCTTGGCGAGGTTGAAACGGCTGCTGTCGTAAACGGCCAGGATTTTGTTCTGTATTTCGTCAATCTGATTTCTGGCGCTTTTGACGGCTTGATGTGCTTCGGTGTAGTCGGTCAGGAGCGCTTTTTTCTGCACTTCGAGTTCGGAAAGTTTCGCCGCCAGGCCGGCCACGAGCGGATCGTTTTTCATAATGCCGGGGGAGTATATTTCTCCTTTTTGCTTGGCCTGTCTGAGGGCGTCGCGGGCGAATTCTATCTGCTGCCGCTGGAGCATGATGTCGGCACGGTTTTTTTCCATTTCGGAAATTTTTTCTATCAGCGCCTGGGCTTCGCTGTCGAGCTGCACGATGCCGGTCTCGCTTTTGTAGCTTTGCAGTTCCTGTTCGGAGGTGTTGAGTTCTCCACGCAGCAGGTTGATTTGTTCTTCGATGAAGGAGACGGCGCGGCTGGCTTCCTCGGTCTTGAAGGTGACGGTCTGATCAAGATAGGCCTGCACGAGCGCGTTGACGATGTCGCGCGCCAGGGCGGGATCGGTGTGTTCGTAGGATGCGCGGATAATGCTGGTCTGGCGTCCCAGTTCCACGGCCTTGATTCCTTTTTGCAGGCCTTCCACGGCGTTGTTAAACGGCAGCAGGGTCAGTTCGAAGCTGTCGCCTTTTTCGCCTTTGATATCTTTGATGAGCAGGCTGACGCCGCTGGTCTTGAAAAGAACGCCGTTCTTGCCCTCGCCGATGACTTTTCCGTTATCGTTTCTGACTTCGTACGCCTCGGGGGAGGTGAGCCTGATCTTGTAAACCGGTTCTTCATCGGTGGAGGTGAAATCCAGAATGTTGAATGTAAAATTCCGCGATACGTTGGAGATGTTGCGGTTGAGATGCAGCCGCTGCACGACCTTTTCGGAACTGGTGCGCGATTTGAAGATTTCGATTTCAGCGTTGATGGGAATCGCGTGAGTGTACAAAAGATCGGTAAGCAGATTTTTGCTTCTGTCCTCCTTGATGTGCAGCGTGGCGGAGGCTTCATAAACCGGTTTCATTGTGAAGGTGTAAAACGCGGCGAGGATGAAGACGACAACAAAGGCGGCCACGAATATTTTCCACCGCCGCATGATGACGGCGACGTAGTCGAAGAGATTGATTTCTTCTTCCTGCGGACGCAGGGGATTTCCGGAAGGGAGGTTCGTGTTTGTGTTCATGGCAATCCTTTTTTAATCACTTAAGTATTTGATGGAAACAAAGGGCTGAAGCAGCGCGCTGAACGCCTGAAGCGACGGCAGTATTTCCTGAATGGCGTCGTTCCAGTTTCCCACGCCGCTCTTGGGAACGTAAACGATATCGCCCTGCTGAAGCAGGAGGGGCATGGCTTCGCCGCGCAGGATTCTGTCGAAATCGACAACCATCAGTTCGCCCTGTGTGGCCGAAATCGAACGGATGATGCGGATGTAGCGGAAATCATGGCCGGTGTCGCGCAGTTCCGCGGCGGCAATGGCCTGCGGAAGTGTCAAGCCGCCCGGCGGGATGACGACGGGGCCGCCTTTCTTGACGGCGCCGAAAACGAAGACCATCCGGCTTTTGTTGTCGGGGATGTAGATGGTGTCGCCGGGTTTGAGCCAGACATTATGCCGCTGATCTCCCTGTGTGAGCAGGGCGTTGATATCCACCGGAGCGGTTTTGTTGTGCCGGATGAGTCTGGCGGATGTGATGTCGGCGTTGATGTCATAACCGTTGCCCATCGCGATGCCCTGCAAAAGGTTCAGGGGTCTGTCCATGTAGTATGTGCCGGAGTTGCGGAATTGCCCCAGCAGATACAGCGGGTGGCTTTTGTGCTCGCCGATTTCGACGACTACCCAGGGGTCGTTGATGTATTTTTTCGCGACGTCCAGAATTTTTTGCTGCGCCTGGATCAGGGTCATGCCGCCGACGTGAACGGTTCCCAGATAGGGCATCTGGATGTTGCCGTTGCCGTCAACGCGGCTTCCCGAAGGCGCCTGAATATTGCCCAGTTGCGAATGGGATGCGGTGGTGTTCAGGCTGGAAAATTCCGGCTTGCCGCTGACGTTGATAAATAAGATGTCTCCCGGGCCGATGGTGTATTCGGGCGAGGGCGTTTTTTCGTCGAGGGGAAGAACGGTGACGGTTTCTTCAGCGACGACGGGGCTTTGGGCGGACTTCCCGATGGGAATTTGCATGACGGTTCCGGGAGCTATGTCGCGGTAGGCGGCGCATCCGGCAAGCATCAGGCAGAAGCCGAGAATTAAAAAGGTGTTTCCGGTAAAAATTCGTTTGTCGCGATTCATGGTGTGCCTTCCTTTAAAGTTGTAAGTTCGACAAAATATTGTTTCAGGTTCTCTGTTAAAGGTTGAAAACCGCCAAGGGTCATGCCGCCGAAGAGTCCGGAAGCCATTCTCTTTTAAACGGGTGAGATGTCAATAGTCAATGTTGATATTTGAAATTATTTTTTAAAGCCCGTTTTGTTTTTTG
>JASEHT010000227.1 GCA_030018675.1 Smithella sp. | reverse complement strand
ATGCTCGCGATTGACCTTCTGTTAGAAGGGTTAATTATCTTGACAGCCACTGGGAGCCTCCATATAATCACATATGTCTCGATTGCGCGACAGCGTAAACAAACCTTAACCGACAACTGAAAAGGAATTTTTTATGTGGAAGGATAAAATTGTTTCTCCCAGTGAGGTGCTGTCTCATGTTGAGCCGGGCATGGCAATTTTTCTGGGAACGGGAATGGCGGAACCGAGAACGCTGGTTAAAACGCTCATGGCTTCGGAAGGCCAGAACCTTTTGGACCTGGAATTAATTCAGCTGGTGAGCATCGGCGACACGATACCCATTGACGAAAGATATTCGCGAAAATTCCGCTTGAGAACGTTCTTCTCCGGCTGGATCGCCTCGGAAGCCGTCAGCGAGGGAAGAATCGACCTCATCCCCAGCCGGTTTTCCAAAATACCGCAGTTGTTTAAATCGGGCGCCATTCATATTGACGCCGCGTTCATTCAAATTTCGCCGCCGGACGAAAACGGTTATGCCTGTCTTGTCGGTGTGGATGTGGAAAGGCAGGCCATGGAAACAGCCAGTCTGGTTGTTGGTGAAATAAACGAGCACGTGCCCCGAACGATGGGCGACACACTGGTCCACGTGGATGAATTTAACTATTTTGTCCAGTCCACAGAGCCTCCGCTGTATATTCCCCGTTGGCCGGTTGAGGATGTTTTCCTCAAAATCGCATCGAACATTGCCGCAGTGATAGAGGACGGCAGTTGTATATCGCTGGGCATCGGGCCTCTTTACGAGGCGCTCGCTGTTCAACTCGCTTGCAAGAAAAATCTCGGCGTCCATTCTCCCTTCTTCACGGATTCGCTGATGGAACTGGTCAAAAGCGGAGCGGTAACCAACCGGTTCAAGGGCGTTTTCCGAGGGAAATGTTCAGCCTCCTATTTGCTGGGCAGCGAGAAATTGATGCGCTGGCTGGATCGCAATGCGCTGGTCGAATTTCAGCCGGAAGACGTGATCACGGATCCGAAGGTCATCGGCAGCAATGACCGGATGATCGCCATCCTGCCGGCCAGAAAAATCGATCTGACGGGCAATGTCGCCCTGCACGCCGGTAAGGGCAATGTCACCGCCGGTCCAGGAAACGTTCAGGAACTTTTCATCGGCGCTCAACTTTCCAAAAACGGCCGCACGATTTTCGGTCTTCCCAGCCGTAACCGGAAGGGAATGCCGAACATCGTCCTTTCCGTGGATAATCTGCCTTTCCAGTTCACGAATCGAGAATCGATGGATCTGGTCGCGACGGAATACGGCGTTGCCTATCTGATGGGCAAGACCATGCGCGAACGGGCGCAGGAACTGATTGACATCGCCCATCCCGACGACCGGGAGGAGTTGGTCAAGCAGGCCAAGGAAGCCAAGCTGCTTTATGCCGATCAGATTTATTTCCCCGAGTCCGGACATCTTTATCCCGACCGCTTGATCAACACCCATGAATTTAAAGATGGCCTGAAGGTTCTGTTCCGTCCCATCAAACCGTCGGACGAGGAAAGGATGCGCGACCTTTTCTACCGCTTTTCCGATCAGGCGGTTTACTCCAGATATTTCACATCCATCAAGACAATGCCCCACAAAAAAATGCAGGAATATGTCAATGTGAATTATCGCTGGGTGATGTCCATTGTCGGGGTTGTCGAAGTTGAGGAAACGGAGAAAATCATTGCCGAGGCGCGTTACGCCCGGACCAAGCAGGAATCGTTCGCGGATGTGGCGTTTGTCGTGGACGAAGATTATCAGGGCAAGGGTATTGCGTCGTATCTCTTTGAGCTGCTGATTCGCGCGGCCCGTGAGGAAGGCATCAAAGGATTTACCGCCGACGTTCTGGCCACCAATAAATCCATGTTGAAGGTCTTTGAAAAGTCTCCGTTTCCTGTCCAGACCGTATTGTCCAGAGGCGTCTATGAATTGACAATACCTTTTGAGCCGGTAACGGCTTTGAAGTAGGGGACAGGAAAAAATCTGCAGCAACGGCCGGCTGATTACGAAGCGATTGTGCCGGTCGGTCCTTTAAGCAGATCACGGCGGTTTTTGATTATATCCGATCAGTACGTTTCCACCCTCATCATGTTTGTCGTTCCCGTGGTCCACAGCGGGTGACCCAGCGTTATCACAACGCGGTCGCCGGATTGAAGGCCCTTCCGGTTTTTCAGCAGCGGCTGTATGGACGCCAGCATCTCGGAGAAATGTTTTGTCCGGGGAACGAGCAGACTTTCCACTCCCCGCAGAAGACCCATGCGTCGTGCGTTTCCTATATCCGTTGTGGCGCCGATGACGGGAACATCCGCTGCCAAACGCGAGACGAGCCGGGCGCTGCCGCCGCCTTCGGTGAAGACAACGATGAGTTTTGCGCCGATTTCTTCCGCGGTCCGGCAAGCCGCAAAGGCGACGGATACATCCGTGCGACCGGAAAGATCATGTTCCCCGTTATCCGCTAGCGCTCCGGAACGAGCCGTGAAATGCGCGTCAGCGTCGTCAGCAATACTGTGCAGATAGCGGACGGCTTCAAGGGGATGCTTGCCCACGGCGCTTTCCGCGGAAAGCATCACGGCGTCGGTGCCGTCCCAGATGGCGTTCGCCACGTCGCTGGCCTCGGCCCGCGTGGGTTGCGGATTCTCAATCATGCTCTCCAGCATCTGGGTCGCGGTAATGACGGGCTTCAGAGCCTGCCGCGCTTTTTTGATGATTTGCTTCTGCAGAGCCGGCACCTTTTCCACGCCGAATTCCACACCCAGATCGCCCCTTGCCACCATGACGCCCCAGCTTGCCTGGAGAATTTCCTCCAGATTATCGAGTGCCTGGGGGTGTTCGATCTTCGAGATAATCGTCTGATGACCGCCGGATTCTTTGATTTTTTTATCGAGCGCTTCCACATCAGAAGCGCGGCGCACGAAACTCTGGGCGAAAAGATCCACGCCTTCCCGCACTCCCCAGCGTATATCTTCCAGATCTTTCCGGGTCAGAGGGTCAAAAGCCACATCCAGTCCGATGGGATGGACGCCCTTGCGCGCCTTCAGCAGGCCGCCGATCAGAACCTTGAGCGTAATTTTGTTGAGGGTCGCGTCCACGACTTCCAGCCTTAATGCTCCATCGTCCAGTACCCATGTCTGTCCTGCTTTTGCTCCCCGGAATAATTCCGGATGCGGCAGAGGCGCTGCCCACGCACAGCCTTCGGGTGCAGACATATCCGCCGGGTAGAAAACGCCGATGCTGTCTTTTTCCAGCGTCACCGGCGTTTCCAGAAGGCCGATGCGCCATTTCGGTCCTTGCAGATCTAGGAATATTGGAATGATCCGTTCTAATTCGTCCGCGATTTTTCTGATCATTTTCAGAACAGGCGTGCGTTCATCGGGCGTGTCGTGGCTGGCATTGAGCCGGACGGCGTCGGCATATTTCAGCACGTCCCGCAGGATACCGGCATCCCGCAATGCCGGTCCAAAGGTGATGACCAACTTGGTCTTGCGATCTGTTGCACAAAGATTGTTTTTCATTTGCTCAATATATAAACAAGCATGTTTGAAGTCAATCACATATATTGCGCGTATATTGAATGACCAAAGCCAAAGACGAGTGAAGGAATGCAGTGGCGTCTTCTATCGCAGCCACGCATTTTGTAACGCAATTTTGTTGTCGATTAAAAGCCGCATGTAATCCATCTCCAGTCTAATCATGTCCGTATCCTTCACGCGCAGCCATTCCGACATCCACGCGAAACGAAGCGCGACAACAAATTCCAGAAGATATTTCCAGCTTTG
>JASEHT010000226.1 GCA_030018675.1 Smithella sp. | reverse complement strand
AGGAAATGCTTAAGATGAATCCGTCATCCTTCATCCTGCCCGAAGATCGCCGCAAGACAGCAAAAAACGCGAACATGATGATGAAGGAGCAGCGTTTTTCTCCCTATGAGTTCCGAATCGTCACCAAAGACGGAAGAATCAAGTGGATTATGGAAACCGTGATGCCCATAAAGTTCAACGGCAGAAAAGCCATTCTGGGCAATTCAATGGACATTACGGAACGCAAAGAAGCAGGCAGCAGGCTGGAAGAACTGGAGGCCTTGGAATCTTCCATTCTTGACGCCATTCCCCAGGCTGTGCTTGGCCTGCATGAACGCCGGATTAATTTCGCCAATCACGCGGTGAAAATCATTTTCGGCTGGCATCGTGAAGAACTTATCGGAAAGAGCATCCGCATGATTTACCGCAACGAGGAAGAAGCGGATAAAGTCGGAGAAATTTTTTATTCGAGTCTCGAAAAACAGCGTACCTATGAAACCGAATATCCCTGCCTTTGTAAGGACGGGCGCGAAATCATCTGCCGGATGAAAGCATCGCGCATCGGTGAAAAGCTGCGCGAGAAACGCATTGTGGTGACCTTCGAAGATATTACAGAACAAAAGAAAGCGCAGGAGGAACTGGAGCGGTCCCGTCAGGAATTGCGCAATCTGTCCGCTCATCTTCAGTCGGTGCGCGAGGAAGAGAGCACCCGAGTCGCGCGTAAAATCCATGACGAGCTGGGGCAATCACTCACCGCTCTGCAAATGGATTTGTCGTGGCTGGAGAACAGACTGCCTCCTGATAATAAAGACATCCGGGAAAAAACGCGCAGTATGTCGGGGCTGGTGGATGAGACGATAGACAGCGTTCACAAGATTACCCTGGAGTTGCGCCCCAGCATGCTGGATGACCTGGGGCTCTCCGCGGCCATTGAATGGCAGGCCGGCGATTTTCAGAAACGCTCCGGTATCCGCTGTCAGGTGAATATACGCAGGGACAATGATTTAATCGACAAGGAACTGGCCACGGCCGTTTTCCGTATTTTTCAGGAAACGCTTACCAATATCGCTCGCCATGCCAAAGCCACGAACTGCCGGGTATCGCTGACGAAAAATGAAAAAGAGCTGTGCCTGGAAGTGACCGACAACGGCATCGGCATCACGCAGTGGCAGATTGATGATTCCCTTTCTTTCGGAATGATCGGCATGCGCGAGCGGGCGCATCTGTGGGGCGGCACGGTGCATGTGCGCAACGTCAAGACTTCGGGAACAACAGTCAGGGTCATGATTCCGCTTGGGAAAGGAGAAAGAAAGCAATGATTCGTATATTAGTTGCCGACGATCACGCTGTCGTGCGGCAGGGTGTTAAACAAATTCTGGCGGACGTCGAAGATATGACCGTCAAGGACGAGGCGCAAAACGGCATTGAAACATTGAAGAAAGTAACCGAACAGGATTATGACGTTGTCCTGCTGGATATTTCCATGCCCGGACGCAGCGGTCTGGAGGTTCTCGAGGATATCAAAGCGCGGCGTCCGAAACTGCCCGTTTTGATTTTAAGCATGCACCCTGAAGAACAGTATGCCGTCCGCGCTTTGAAAGCCGGAGCGGCCGGTTATCTGACCAAAGCCAGCGCTCCGCAGGAACTCATCGGCGCCATTCGGAAGGCGGCTGGAGGCGGCAAGTATGTCACCGCGTCTCTTGCGGAAAAACTGGTTGATCAGTTGGAGACGGACACGGAAAAACTTCCCCATGAGCTGCTTTCCAACCGCGAACATCAGGTCATGCTGATGCTGGCTGGCGGAAAATCCGTCTCCGATATCGCCGATGAATTGAATTTGAGCGTCAAAACCATCAGTACTTATCGCACTCGCGTCATGTCCAAAATGGGCATGAAGAAGAACGCCGAGCTGACGCTCTATGCCGTCCACAACAAAATGATAAATTAACCGCCCGGCGCTTGTAAGACAAAAACGGGCACATCGTGCGGTCTTCTTCTGACAAATAAATCAGCGCCCTTCCGATATTATCTTTTTAAGGCCTGTGTTAATCCGTTGCCATGTTCAGGTTTGTTATTATTCCGCCGCGTTCAGTCAAATCGCGGGAATACATCAACGGAAGGGGGAAGCATGAACCAGACATGGGCAGCGTCAGGCGATTCAAAAAAGCATGGCCAATATACGGCTGAATACTCATTTTCCGGCGCGGATAAACTATTGGATGAAGGGTTGGCCGAAATCATTCATCAGGCGGTGCGGGATAACCGCAGTTATCTGATGGAGCACGAAACCAAGGAGATTCTGGAAGGCATCGGCATTGAAACCACCGGTTTTCTGGTCGCCCGGTCCGAAGACGAAGCTGTGGCTTTAAGCGAAAAAATCGGGTTCCCCGTTGTGTTGAAAATTGTCTCGCCCGATGTGGTCCATAAAACGGACGCGGGCGGCGTGAAGCTGAACATGACCTGCGCCGGGGATGTGCGCCGGGCCTATCGGGACATCATCGAGACATTTAAGTATCAGCACATCGAGGGGGTCACCGTGCAGAAAATGGCCCAGCCGGGCATTGAAGCCATCATCGGCGTGACGCGCGACCCCAGTTTCGGTCCCCTCATCATGTTCGGTCTGGGCGGTGTGTTTGTAGAAGTGCTGCGCGATGTCTCCTTCCGCATTCTGCCTATTACCCAAAAGGACGCCCAAGAAATGATTGCGGAAATCCGGGGAGCCGCCATCTTGGAAGGCTACCGGGGCAAGGCGGTCGATCTGGAATCGCTCAGCCAACTGCTTTTGAAAATATCTCAACTCGTCATCGAAAATCAGGAAATCAGCGAACTTGACCTCAACCCTCTTTTGCTTTATCCGGACGGATATGTTGTTGTGGACGGGCGGATGTTTGTCAGCGAACCCTCTTCCGGAGAAAACATCACACCGACTGGTCGGGAAAGTCTGCGGGACTTCTTTTATCCGAAAAGTATTGCGGTCATCGGCGCATCCGATGTGAAGGGCAAACTCGGTTACAATGTTTTCTGGAATTTGATCAATCATGATTTCCCCGGCAGACTGTATCCGGTCAACCCGTCCAAGGACACCATCAAAGGCATTAAGGCTTATAAAACCGTTTTGGACATTCCGGATCCCGTGGAGATGGCCATCATTATCGTTCCCGCCAAAGCCGTCGAGGCGGCCATCGCCGATTGCTGCGCAAAGGGGATCAAGTACGTTGTCGTGGAAGCCGCCGGTTTTGCCGAAACCGGCGAGGAAGGGAAACAGGCGCAGGAAAGAATCGAAAAAATCATCCGGGCGCAGGGGTGTCGTGTCTTGGGACCGAATTGTTCCGGCGTCATCAACACCCATCATAATATGGTGCAGTCCATCGGATTGCTGGGTGATTTGCACAAAGGCAATGTCGGTATGGTCGCGCAGGCCGGCGTTTACGCCGCCGGAATTCTGACGGGACTCAGCAATGTTCTGGACTTCGGCATTGTGGCGACTATCGGCAACAAGATGGACATCAATGAAACAGACATCCTGGAATACTTAAGCGACGATGATCATATCTCCGTCATTGTGATGTACATGGAAGACATTCGCAGCGGCAAGCAGTTTATGGAGGTGGCCGGACGCGCGGCCGTGCGCAAACCGGTGATTATTCTGAAATCAGGGCGGACGGAAGCCGGCAAAAAGGCGGTTTCTTCCCACACGGCGTCGCTGGCCGGCAACGATGAAATCAACAACGCGGCTTTCAAGCAGAGCGGCATTATCCGGGCGCGCGACAACGAGCATCTTTTCGCGCTGACCAGAGCTTTTTCCAAACAGCCGGTTCCGAAAGGCA
>JASEHT010000225.1 GCA_030018675.1 Smithella sp. | reverse complement strand
CGCTCTCAAGGGGTTGACCGATCCAGAAGAAAAAAGAGAAGCCATCACGCAGACCTTCTATAAAAACGTTTTCGGAAAACTGGTCGTCAAAAGCAAGGCCAAATATCTTTTGCAGGGAACTATTCTGACCGACGTCGACGAAACGGTCGCGGGAATCAAAAGGCAGCACAATGTTTTCGAACAACTGGGCATTGATCCGCAAAAAGCTTTCGGTTACAAAATTCTCGAACCGCTCATCGAACTGCGCAAAGACGGCGTCCGCAAAGTGGGCCGCGGTCTCGGACTGCCGGAAAGCATGTTCAACCGTATCCCCTTCCCCGGTCCGGCACTGGCCGCCCGCGTCATCGGCGAAGTCACACCCGCCAAAATCGCCCTGGTGAAAAAAGCGACTGCGATCACCGAAGTGGCATTGAAAGATATCAAAGCCTTCCAGTATCTGGCCATTCTGCATGAAGACCGCGTCACGGGGATACGGTATAATAAGCGGGTTTTCGGCAACCAGATTGAAATCCGCTGCTGGAACAGTTTGGACGCGCGCACGGCAAAACCGACCAGGCTCTCTTATGACATATTGGAAGGCATCGCCGCGAAAATCACCAAAGAAATTCCGGAAGTGGTTAGCGTAACCTACAACATCACTTCCAAACCGACGTCCACCATTGAAGCGATTTAGGCCATCTTCAGACGGCGGCAAAAACAATCCAAGGCGGCAGGCGCAAATCCTAACCTGCCGCTCTTTTTTTATATTTCCGCCAAAGGCTCAATGGAAACAGATGATTCCAAAACTTTATCGACATTTAGCGCACGCCAATATTTCTTCCCCAACCGGCATCCATTGGGAATCAGGAAAAAGCGGGTCTGTCATAAACCGATTTATGTGGATTTTAGAAGAAAAATAGTGTAGTTGTCGCCCATATTTTCCGGCAAAAATCATTGCCACTAAATCAATTTGATTAAACAAACAAAACTTTGAGGAGAAGAACATGGCAGAAAAAAACCTTGTCTATCGCGGCAAATCAAAAGACGTTTATAAAATAACCAACGGAAAATACAAGGGGAAGTACAGGTTCGTCTTTACGGACCGGGGAACAGGCTACATCGAAAAAGGCAAGGTTGTTTTTGATCCGGGGTACGACGTGGTGGTCGGCGAAATTCCTGGCAAAGGCGCCATCGCCTGCCGCTTCGCCACCTATTTCTTTAAACTGCTGAAAGCGAAAGGCGTTCCGACCCATTATATTGACACCGTCAGTGACAATGAAATGATCGTGGAACCGGCCATCCCTTTGAGCATGAAAGAAGCCGCTCCGCAGTTCGCGGGATCTGCTCCGCTGACGAACCTTGAGTTCACCTGGCGGAACAATGCCACCGGCAGTTTCTGGAGGCGGTATCCGTTTATCAAGCCCTGCGTGAATGTTCACAAGGTCGTTGAAGCGTGGACAAAAGGAGACAGCGATATCCTCATTACGATGGAAGCCCTGGAGGAAACCGGCGCGCTGACCAAAAAAGAAATCGCCGACAGCGTGAAGCTGGTCAAAAAAATCGCTGACATCGTTTCCCGGGAATTCACGTCCAAAAAGCTGCATGTCATTGACGGCAAATTCGAGCTGGGCCGTCTGAAATACGGCGACGGGAAAATCGTGCTGATCGATGAAATATCACCGGACGTATTGCGCGTCTGCAGCGGCTTCAAAACAGACAAGTCCGGAAATTGCACGGTGTTTAAGAATTGTACCAGCACGAACTTCGCCGACGGCAAAAGGACGATTAAAAACAAGAATCAGGTTTCTGCGGCGAAGCTCATTGATTCCTTTGTGTAGGAACGATTCAGAGACTCGGCATTTGAAGGCAAACCTTAAACGGGCATACCGCTAAATTATCATTTTGCTTCCAGTTTGCTCGCCAGCAGTTCCCGGATGATTTTCGGGTTGGCTTTTCCGCCGGAAGCCTGCATCACCTGACCGATTAAAAAGCCCATCGCCTTGCCCTGGCCGCTCTTGAAGTCAGCCACAGCCGCCGGCTGTTCTCCCAGAACCTTGTCGATCATTGCGTCCAGCGCGCCGCGATCGGAAACCTGCTTGAATCCCCTGGCGCTGACGATGGCTTCCGGTGTTTCATCGCTGTCAAAAAGATGCGCAAGAACATCACGCGCCGCGTTGGCGTTGATTTCATCGGCGGAGAGCATCTTCAGCAAAGCGGCAAACCGCGCGGGCGTTACTTTTGTTTGACCCAGTTCCTGACTTCGATCTTTAACGGCGGGAAGCAACTGTGTGGTCAGCCAGTGCATGGCCGTGCGCGGCGCCACTCCATCTTTAATCACCGCCTCAAAATACGCCGCCACTTCCGGATCGGAACTTAGATAGGTCGCTTCTTCAGCGGAAAATCCGTATTGCTGAACAAATCTTTCAGCCCGTACCGCCGGCATTTCCGGCAACCGGGCACGCAAATCTTCAATTTCCTGTTTCGATAAAATAATTTGCGGAACCGTCGGATCGGGGACACACGGCCCCTCAAATTTGGCGCGCATCGGCAGTGTGACTTTTTTATCCGGATCCCATAGTCGGGTGTGCAGAATGACGGATTCGCCTGCCGCAACAGCCGCGCTCTGACGGCTGATTTCGTAAGCGATGGCGTCGCCCACGTGCCGGATGGAATTCATATTCTTGACTTCCACTTTGGTGTTCATCTGATTTGTGCCCTTCGGGCGAACGGAAATATTGGCATCCACGCGCATCGTGCCGTTTTCCATACTGCACTCGGAGGAGCCGACGTAACGCACCTGGGTGCGCAGCGCTTTGAGAAATTCCATGGCGTGATGCGGCGAGCGGAAATCCGGTTCGGTCACGATTTCCACCAGCGGAGCGCCCGCCCGGTTGAAATCCACCAGGCTGATCGGCAGGCGGCCTTCCATTTCATGCACGAGTTTGGCGACATCCTCCTCCATGTGAATATGATGGATACGCAGCCTTTTGGGGGAACTGTCTTCATCAGCGATATCAATCCAACCGCCCCGCGACAGAGGCAGATGCGCCTGGGAAAGCTGATAGCCCTTGGGCAAATCGGGATAATAATAAACCTTCTGATCAAACGCGCTTCGCGGTTGCAACTCGGCGTTAAAGCCCAGACATAAAAGCGCCGCCTTTTCCAGCGCTGCCCTGCTCAAACGGGGAACGGCGCCCGGAAACCACAGACAGGTCGGACAGGTGTTGATATTGGGTTCGTCGCCGGGATTGTTGGGACAATCGCAGAATAATTTGGTGGCGCTGTTGAGTTCCACATGAATTTCCAATCCAATGACCGCTTCAAATTCCATTATGATTTACCTCCCTGACGATTGCCCAGCAGATAGTCGCCCAAATCAAGCAGACGTCCATCATCAAGTCTTTTTGCCGCAAGCTGAACCCCCGCGCCGACAGATGAAGGAATATACAGCGCGGGCTGACCGGTAACATTGGCAAACGCCGTATAGACAAATTGCGCGTACAAATCGGCCAGCGATTCGGGGTTGTTTGTCGCCATAGTGTTGAGCGTCGGGAAAATCAGGAAGTCAACCTGCGCGGTCATGTTTTGCATCTCTTTAACCAGACGCGCGCGGAGCCGGCAGGCATCTTCGTAGGCGCTGTAGCGTTCGAACTGAAAAAACGCCCCCTGAAACAAGTAGCTTTTCAATACAGTCCCGAAGGCCGCGCCGCGCGACTGCAGATACATCTCGTTCCAGTTTTTGGCGCCCGGTACTCGCTGACCGTAACGCACGGAATCATAACGTCCCGCACATGACGAAGCCTCCACCGACCCGACCATCTGATGAACAAGCAGGAAATGAGAAAAATCGGGAAAGGATAATTCTTTAATTTGAAATC
>JASEHT010000224.1 GCA_030018675.1 Smithella sp. | reverse complement strand
GAGAAAATTCAATTTCGGCGTTGGATTTTTTAGCGGTGAATTTCCAAGCATTGCCCAGCAAGTTTTCAAATAATATCCGCATGAGTCTGAGATCGGCATAATCCGTAAGATGATCCGTGATTTTAACATTAACCCTTCTCTCGGGATGGGATTTTTTTATACTATTCATCACGGAATGCGCAATATCGGACAAGTCAACGTCTATCATGTCAATATCCGTGCAGGTGATTCTCGACAGTTTTAACATATCATCAATTAATTCCGTCATCAGGTTGCTGGCGTTTCTGATTCTTTTCAGATGATCTTTTCCCTGATCGTCCAGTTTATCCTGAAAGTCCTCCCAGATCGCCTGGCTGAAGCCTTCAATCGACCGCAGCGGCGCACGAAGATCGTGTGATACCGAATATGAAAAAGCCTCGAGTTCTTTAGTCCGCTCTTTTACGAGAGCTTCAAGATGATCACGGTAATTCAGGAGTTCACGCTCGGCTCGCTTGCGTTCACTGATGTCGCGGCAAATGACCTGAATATAGAAATCACCCATTTCTTTAATGGCATTCAGACTCACTTCCATATGAATGGGTGTTCCGTCATAACGCGTATGCATCCATTCAAATTGCTGCGGATTTCCGGCGAGCGCCGCGTTGATCATATTGAGAGCTTTTTCTTTAGAATTTGATCCATCTGGTTGAAATTCCGGCGATAAATTGTATGGCGTCTGACCGATAAATATTTCTCTGGAATAACCGAATGTTGCAAGCATTTGTTGATTGCAATCGATAAAAATATCCTTTTCCATGACGGCAATGCCATCCGTCGCCGATTCATAAAGAGTCCGGTATTTTGTTTCGCTTTTTTGGAGGGCATTTTCAGATAGCTTACGTTCGGTGATATCTCTTAAGTTGGCGATGATCATTTCAATGTTTTCGCCCTTTTTCACGAAATTCGCGACTACTTCCAAAATACGCCAGGTTCCATCAGCGTGACGGATGCGCATCTCGGCCTTTTTGACAGGAATTTCTTGCCCTTTAATTAAAAGATTAAAAAGATCGATAAAATAATTTAAATCATCGGGGTGAACATGTTCAAAAACACTCTGATTTTTTCTGTCTTGGAAATTGTACCCCAGGATGTGCTCCACGGCGGCATTTTCATAAATAATCTTTCCTGCGGGATCGATTAATGTAATAATGTCAGAAGACTGTTCGGCAAGCGTGCGAAAACGTTCTTCCTCTACCCGCAGCAATTCTTCCGCCTTTTTACGCTCGGTGATATCAATACTGTTGACGATCATTCCGGTATTTTTACCGTCAGGCCCATAGATCGGGCGGCCGGTTGAACGAACCCAGATATAGGTGCCGTCTTTACGCCGGTAACGTTGTTCGACTTCCTTTTCTGTCTCGGTTTGAACGCCTTCCATATATTTAGCAAACACACGTTCATGGTCTTCGGGATGAACGAAGTCAAACGCATTGCGATTATCGAGTTCTTCGGGATCATAACCCAGTATCGTAAGTATAGAAGGACTGTTGTATCGAAAAAAACCTTCAGCATCCATCTCACTCACGATACCGCTCATATTTTCAGCAATGCGTTTGTATCTGGCCTCGCTTTCTTGCAAACGTTCTTCCATGTCCTTGCGTTCAGTAATGTCGTGAACAATCGAATGGAGCATGTTTTTTCCGTCGATTTCAATATTACTGGAGTATACTTCAACGTCTCTTAAGGAGCCATTAGCGAGGCGATGTCGGAATTCAAAATGAGACCTTCTTTCTTGAAGCGCTTTATCCATCTCATGCTTCACGTCATCTTCTGATAAAGTATTAACCTGCAATATTTTCAATTGTTTGAGTTCATCGCGGGACCATCCGTAATATTTGGCTGCGGCATGATTAGCATCAACAATCGTGCCTTTTTCAGGATCAATGATCAATTTTACCGCCGAATGATCCTCGAACAATCTTCTGTAATTTTCCCGGCTCTTTTTTAAGGCTTCCTCCGATAGTTTCTTTTCTGTGACATCTGTACAAAAACCATACCAGATGATGCTGCCGTCGGGCAGCTTTTCGGGGATTGCGTTTCCGAAAAGCCAGCGAAGGGGTTTCCCTGGCAACTGTACCCGGAATTCGCACTGCCAATCCGTCAAATGTTTTGCGGAATCTTCGATTGATTGAATAAGTTTATCCAGATCTTCAGGAAGAACCTCTTTCGTTATGGGAGAGAAGCTTTCAGCTATTTCTTCAGGCGAACAACCGAAAAGGTCTCTCGAATCATCGGTGGCAAAAGGAGCACTGTAACTGCCGTCCGGTTTTCTCAGGAACTGATAAATCATCCCGGGAACATTGTCCGACAATTTCTTGAAAAGGGCATCGCGAACTTTCAGAGCTTCTTCCGATTCTTTGCGTGCGGAAATATCCACATTAAATTCAGCAACACGCCATTCGCCTTCCTTGTTTTGAAAAGGAATCGTATGAACCTCGATGATGCGGTTGCCTTCACGGGCGAGCACCTCTTCCGTGATGACGACCTGCCCGCTGTCCAGCGCCTTGGGAATTCCGCAATTTTCACAAGGGTTTTTCCGCCCCATAAAGTATTCATAGCACTTTCTGCCTGTGGGATCTCCGTAGATTGCTTGCCAGGAATCATCAACGTAACGTAGGTTGAAAGTGGAATCGATGATATCTATTCTAGTTTTTGTCGCGTCCAGAATATAATTCAGTTGTCTGCGTTCCTCGGCCAATATTTCTTCCGCTTGTTTGCGCCCGGTGATGTCGCTAAACGCAATGTGGAATAATTTCTGACCATCAGCGCCTTGAGCCGCGATTGCTGTCAGATGCGCCCATAATACCGTGCCGTCTTTTTTTACCATCCGAATATCGCATGTATGAGGTTGGCCTGTGCTAAAAAGCATTTTGCGATGGATGTCTCCAATATCCCGGTCTTCCTTATGGATGAATTTGTTTAATGTCTGATTAACGAGCTTGTTGCGGGTGAAACCCAGCAAATTGGCCAGGGTAAGATTAGTCTCCAGAATCAATCCTTTTTCGTTGATGGTGCAATAGCCGGCCGGCGCCAGATCATAAAGTTCAAAATACCGCGCTTGGGCGGCTTCGAGTTCGCTCTGGGTCCGGAGCAACTCTTCGTTCTGCATCTCCAGTTCTATTTGATGTACCCGCAGTTCGTGAAGCGTTTTTCTCGTTTCTGCAGAGGATGGCACATGCATCTTATCCGGTGAATGGATCGCTTGTTTACGGGCTGTTTCTTCAGCGCGCCGGCGTAAACTTTTTATGATTTCAGGTAGTTTTTTCTCCTTCAGGGGCCGTTTGGCAATATTCGGGGCTTTAGCTTTTTTCTTTAGAGATTTATTAGCGTTTACTGGAGATGACAATAAAGGTTTCTTTAAGGAAGCTTTTTTTGTTTTTGCGATTTTAGTCGGTCTTTGATTCTTGGAGATGGGTTTTGATTTATCTTTCATAGCGCCGGTTCTCCTTATTATCATGGAAGGATGAAAATGATTCCCGCGAAAGCGCCGCGAATAGTTGAGATAAACTTAAAAAACATACTTCCGGTCCGATAACCAGAGTTGATGAAAAGTTATGAATACCAGTTGCTTGCAGGCGAATTATAAACTGTATGACAATAAAGTCAACCATTAAAAACAAACATCAAGATCAATCGGGCGTCTGAACAAAAGTACATTAAGAGAACTATTTTAAAAAGGTGTCTACCCGAAGAGTTTTACCGTCTGTTACGATGGTTATCGCTCCGTCCGTGTCTGTGCGTAGTATTTTCACTCGGGCATCTTCATATCTCCGGAGAACTGAAGGATGTGGATGTCCGAATATATTTGATTTTCCCGCGCTGACTATCGCGTAGCGGCAGCCGACCGCCTCAATAAATTCAGGACTGCTGGAGAGCTTAGAACCGTGATGAGGAACAATCAAT
>JASEHT010000223.1 GCA_030018675.1 Smithella sp. | reverse complement strand
ATTTCCGCTGTTTCCACAAAATAATTGGCGTCCAGTTCGTTGGAGGCGACCATGGTATGAATGCCGAAACGTTTCACGCCTTTTTCCTTGCAGATTTTGTAGCCTTCATAAAGCTGCTCGCGGGTGAATCCATACTTGGCCTCTTCGGGATGGCCGATGATGAAATTGCCTTTTTTCAGTTTGCCGGGGTTGTAGCGGAAGCAAATAAGGTTCGGAAGCCCGGCGTATTTTTCCAGGTAAGCGATATGGCTGATATCATCCAGATTGATGATCGCCTTGAGTTTTATTGCCTGTTGAAATTCTTCCGCGGGCGTGTCGTTGGAAGAAAACATGATTTCTTCGCCGGCAACGCCTGTTTTTTGCGCCATGATCAATTCCGCGAGAGAACTGCAATCGGCTCCGTAGCCGTCTTTGTGCAATATTTTCATCAGATAGGGATTAGGCGCGGCCTTGATAGCGAAAAATTCCTTAAAACCTTTATTCCAGGAAAACGCGTCTTTGAATTCCTGGGCGTTTGCACGAATCGCTTTTTCGTCATAGATATGAAAAGGCGTCGGATAAGTTTTTATTATTTTTTCAAGTCGAGCTTTTGTAAAAGGCACGGATTTCTTTGCCATGGGAGTCTCCTGCGTTGAACTTGAATTAAAGAAAACATTTACGGCAAAAGGTGAAATTTATCAATGATATTTTCAATAAATTATTTCATATATCATGGATTTATAATTCGTTATTTTAATGACTTGGAATAGATTGTTTTCCCGTCGCCCGGAGCGTAAAAATCTTTTATAAAAGCCTCTTTGTGATAGCCGCATGTTTCGTAGAACTTTTGAGTCGGTTCGTATTGGTTGCGGGATGATGTTTCCGCGTAGAGTTGCCGTCCGCCGCTCTGAGCAATCAGTTTTTCGGTTTCGGCCATGATAATTTTTCCCAATCCCATTCTCCGCATTTCGTTTGATATGACGATCCAGTAAAGATCGTAACTGGATTGGGTCGCGGGGATGAGGCCGTAGCAGCTATAGCCCACGATCTGGTTTCCCCGTTCGGCGAATAAAAAATGATAAGAACTGATTTCCTGCTTTTCGAGTTTATCTTCAGCCAATTCTATCGCAATTGCTACTTCCTCCTCAGAGAAAAAGCCGCTGGATTCGACCATGGCGGCGATGGCTTCGATATCGGACGGTTGTATTTGCTGGCGGAAAGTTAAAACATTCATAATATAATCAAGTGTGCGGCAGGCCTTCGCGAAACATAAAATAAACCGCGCCGACCAGACAAAGCCCGGCCCACAGATAGTCAAGTTTCAATGGTTGTTTCATATACATAATGGCGAAGCCGGCAAAAACGATCATGGTAATGACTTCCTGAATGATTTTAAGTTGTCCTAAGCTATAATATTGAAAGCCGATTCGATTGGCCGGCACCTGCAAAGCATATTCGAAAAAGGCAATGCCCCAACTGAAAAATATCACAAAAAGTAATGGTTTGCTGTTAAAGTTTTTTAAATGGCCATACCAGGCGAACGTCATAAATAAATTGGAAAAGAATAAAAAAACAATGGTGCGTAACAAAGCTTTAACAAGCTCCTTAAAGAATTAGCCGAACGCGTTATCCAGGATTAAACCGACAGCCTCGTGATAGTCGATTTTAGCCTGATTAAGGGCAGCGGCGAATCCGGCGTCGGGAGATAAGCACGGATTGGTATTTATTTCAAGCACCCAGGGGTTGCCTTGTTGATCAACCCGGAAATCGACCCGGGCGTAGCCTCTTAAAGAAAAAATATGCCAGCACAATAGCGATATATCGCGCAAAGAGGATATGAGTCCGGAATCTTCTTCGGGGAAATCGAAACGTCTTACGGTGTTGTTGTATTCAAAGGAATCCTCGTCCCATTTGGCTTTATAGTCGACAATCTTCAGTTTATCGGGAGCGTAATCCTGGAAAAGCATTTCGGCGATCGGCAATACTCTGGCGCCGGCCTTGTCCGAGATTAAGGCAACGTTGAATTCCCGACCGTCAACATACGCTTCCGCGTAACAATTTCCGCCGAGTTTGCCTTTTCGCGTTTGAATTTCATTCAAAAGAGACGCCTGATCTCCATAAGGGACAAGCGAGTTTTCATCCAGCCCGATGGACGCATGTTCCCAGGAAGATTTTATGATACATTGTCCCGCAGCCTCACGAAGGAAGGCGCGACCGTCCTGTTCTATCCAATCGGGCGTGGCGATACCGTGGTTGCGCAAAATATTCTTGGCGAGCGGTTTGTTGGATGTCTGAAATATGGCTTCTGTGCTGCAGCCGGTATAAGGAATTTGCAAAGCATCAAGAAGGGCAGGCGCAAAATAAATAAGGCTGCCTTTGGCGTCCAGCGTTTCGACGATATTGAAGACAGCCGATGGTTTTAGGGATTGCAGCAGGGTTATTGTGTTGTTGAGATTGAGCTCAAAAGGAAGCAGCACCGGTTCATACTTAAGTTTGCGCAGAGCATCGGCGATGGATTCGGCCTGCCTGAGGCAATCCAGTTCGTCCAATCCGGCATCGGGCGAAACATCACTGTGCAAAATGACTATTTTTTTCATAGGCGTTTGGTCGACTTTTTTATTCTATCGTTTCGTTACACGCTTCAGGGCTGATTTTATGATGGAAGTAATGAGGTTATGGTAACTCATGCCGATTTTAGAGCATAGGATGGGTAAGTCCGAACGGACAGGGTTGAGTCCGGCGAGCGAATTGACTTCCATAAAATGGGGGATACCGTTTTTGTCCGAGCGCAGGTCAATACGGCCGGCATCCCTTAAGTCTAATCCGCGCCAGGCCGCCAGCGAAAACTTTATGGCCATCTGCGCTTCCCGGTCTTTCACGAGAACATATTCAACCAGTTTGTCATAGTGCTCCTTGTTTTCGTAGGAGTAAGCGTTTTTTTCAGCTTCCGGACGAAGAATGACTTCCAGCACGCCCAGCGCACGGGCATCCTTTCCCGTTCCCAGAATGCCAACCGTAAATTCCCGGCCCGGCAGGTACGTTTCGACCAACACCGGCTGTCGGAAAGTTTTCAGCAGGTGTTTACAGACGGTTTGCAGGTCTTTGCGATTGTTTGTTTTTGAAAGAGACGATATCCCCTTGCCCGTTCCTTCGGCCACCGGTTTCACAAAAAGAGGAAATTTCAATTTAACATTCTCAACATCCTTTAAACTGTTGACCACAGTAAAGTCAGGTGTCGGGATGCCCAGATTGCGGACAATCTGTTTGGTAATGCCTTTATGCAGGGTAACGGCGTTGCCGAGAGGATCAGAGAAAGTATAGGGAATGTCGTACGCTTCCAGGAGAGCGGGAACCTGCGCTTCGCGGCCGAAGCCGTGCATACCTTCGGCGATGTTAAAGACGAGATCCCAGCGGTCTCCTTGGACAAGCCGACGAGCGAGAGATTTTATGTTGCCAATACAGTCGGCCTGATAACCATTGTCGACGATCACCTTTTCAATGGCTTCGATGGTGTCGGGAAGATCGAACTCGGCAGTTTCCACGAGATCAAACCCTTCCTGAAGGTAATCATCGCGCAGATCATAGGTGAGTCCGATTTTGAGTTGCTGACTGACGCGCCCCACTTTTAGATTGTCTACCCCCTGCACAAAATACGGATTTAATGTATGTCCTTCGACTTGGCGTGATTGTCGGGGTAGCGGAAGGCGTTGCCTTCGTAGTTGCGCAGCAGCAGGTCGCCGTTTTCCCAACCGATGGCGTACTCGGGAAGCAAAGGAATTTTCCCTCCGCCGCCGGGGGCGTCAACAACATAAGTGGGCACGGCATAGCCGGTGGTGTGTCCGCGCAGGCCCTGAATAATTTCCAGTCCTTTACTGACAGGTGTGCGGAAATGTGAGGATCCCGGAATGGGATCGCACTGATAAATATAATAGGGCCGAACTCTGATTTGTAATTGACCGTGTACCAATCGGGACATGGTTTCAACGTTGTCGTTGATCCCGGAGAGCAAAACGGTCTGGCTTCCCAGCGGGATGCCGGCA
>JASEHT010000222.1 GCA_030018675.1 Smithella sp. | reverse complement strand
TTTCAATACGGTTAATCAAGTCTTGCAAATCTTTAGAATAGCCTCCTTTAATACGATCTACGTCTCCTATAAACGTAACTTCATCACCAAATTCTGTTTTGTAAAGAAGACATAAAATCAATGTGGGAAACCTTAAAGGACGTATATCTTTAACATCAATAGTAACATCCTTCATCCCTAAATGCATACAAATTGATTTTATATCAGTTAAATTTACCCGAACTGATTTTCCTTTATATTCTAAAAGAATAGAAGAGCCTTCATCATATACTGCGTCCACTATTAGATTTGGCGGATACACTCCGAAATGTGGAAAAATCTGAGGGTGAAGAGAAAGCGCGAATAGCAATAGCAGGACTGTTACTATACCACCGCCTACATAAAATGCTAAGGTCTTTTCGCCCACAACAAATAGAAAAGAGGCAAAAAATACTATAATTACACAAGCTGTAATTACCGGGGCAAGCGATTTTTCATTAATTATATTTATCTCCATAATACGTCTTATTGATATTATTACACTTTCTGCTGACACACGTTTTTTCATCAATTTTCTCTAAAAACAATTTTTAATCAGGATTAAAGGGAGCCGTGGTACCACTTTTCTTTTTCATTTTTTCCAAAGATTGATTTTATCGTAATGAATAATCGCCTGGAGCCAAAAACAACTGCTAATATTCCAAAACTACCAAGTACTGCCAAGGCCATAAATGATTCAAACTAATTATGTTTCATAAATCCAACAATATATAATTTGAATAGCATGATTCCCATGTAAACAAGAAATAAGCCCACAAGAACATCAAAAAATATTTTAAGAATATCTTTTGCTTTTTTTTCATAGTTATCTCATTAAAAACACTTTCACTTCCTATGTGTTTTCCACATATAAATGGTCAGGTCTTGACGGGCTGTTCAAAAACGTTCAGATGCAAGGCGCGCAAGCCTTGAGGAATGAGGCGTATTTATTCATACACCGCAATGACGAAAGGCGTAGCGCAACGCAGCAGATGAGCGTTTTTCAACAGCCCCCTTTTTACTTTTTATTCACCTCCATCAGCTCGATAAACCCTTCTACTCTCGTTTTAATCTGTCTTCGGAGTAAGCCCGCGATCGTTCATGTCGCACTGGAGGATCAGCACCGGATTAACAATACTCCGTTAGCCAATCAGCAAATTCATTCACCGTTAGAATCGATATTCTGCCTAATTGTGATTTTACGGATAAAATATGTATGTCGCCGCTAACCAGAGCGTCAGCTTTGCCCGCCACGGCAAGTTTTAAAAACATCAAATCGTTTGGGTCTTTTATCTCAGGCAACTTTCCCGGCACATTTTTAACCTGCACTGCTTCGGCGTATGGCAGAAACTCCGCCAGAAGGCTCTCTTGTTCATCCTGGCTGAGTTGAAATTTCGGATAGCTGAAAACTCTCATCAATTCGGTTGTTGTGTCGCGGCTTACCAGGGGAATAAAACGCTGTTGCATCCAGGCATGGGCAAGCCAGCTTGCGCTGCCTTTGGGAAAAAGCAGTGCGGATACAATACAATTCGTATCCAGAACAATGCGCGGTTTTTTTATCGTTTCTTTCGCGCCCATGCAATTGCGTCCTTAACATCATCCGATGTAATGCCCAGTTGAGCAAGTTTTGATCGCACGGCGTCAGCCCGTTGAATGCGCAGGGGCGTCAGAATAATCCGGCCATTTTCCGCGTTGACTTCATAATAGTCCGCCGCACCGGTGGCCTCGACAATGGCCTTGGGCAGGGTCAATTGATTTTTTGTGGTGCGTTTAGCCAGCATAGCTACCTCCTAAGTAATGAAGTAAGGTAACTACTTTTCCCATAAACAAGGATTTTTGTCAACATTGAAATATCGGAAAGGTTCTATTTATTTTTTATTCGCCTCCATCAGTTCGATGAACCCTTCCACCCTGGTTTTAATCTGTCCTTCGGAGTAGGCTCTGGGATCGTTCATATCGCACTGAAGAATCAGCACCGGAACGCCCTTGTCCCTCATGATGGCCTCCGCCAGATCAACCATCCCGGCGCTGGAAGGTCTGCACGACATATTCTCGTGCAGAATAACGCCGTCAATTTTGTATTCGTCAATCCATTTTTCAAAATGCTCGATCCGTCGCTCGAGGTTGTAGGCATACGGCGTATCCATCATGAGTTTGGCGACATCGCGCAAGGTCTCTTCCAGGGTGACACACTTTTTCTTCACGGGAGCGAAGGAATAGGTGTAAGGCTCGAACGCAATGACAACACCGGCTTGCGCAAGGTCATACATAAACCTCATCCGGTACCAGAAAGGTATGCCTTCCCACATCACGCGGTATTTTTCCCCTCCCGCGGGCATGGTTCCCTCGCCCTGTGCAGTGAGGCTTTTGATATCGGCAAGAATTTTTTTGAAAAAATTTATTCCGACCTGCACACCCGGCAGAACCACAAGAGGGAAGAATGACGCGGATGTCTCGGCTCCGCTGTATGGCGACGGTACCGACTTTCTGTGTTCAAAAATTTCGCGCCACAGGTCGGACAGTTCCGTCGAGCGGTCCAGAACTTTGTACAGCCTTTTCTCATTCATTTTTTTGCCGGTGTGTTTTTCGATAAATACGATCAGGTCGAAAAACTGCTCCACGACGTAATCAATATTGCCCTCGAGGGTTTTTTCATCGGTGCCGCTCACCCACTTGGGAATATCAAACATAAAAAACGGGACGTTCATTTTATCGGCCATAATCTGGAACCATTTCCAGTGGGTGTCGCAGATGGCATTTGTGCAAAGCACGAGATCGGGCTTGCTGATTCCCCCGAGCGTTTTTTTGATTTTGGTATCGTAAGCGCCGATGTTTGTCTTGCAGTAGGAACAAAGGTCGCGGGAGAAACCCATTCCTTCGGCATGCTCGATAAGACGCTGAGACTGTTTGCGGGCGGCGGCCACTGTCGCCATATTTTCAGGATGATCGGGGAAAATATCGTAGATCCACATCATTTCTATCGGAAAGGCGGCGCAGGTCCATGCCGTTTTTTTCCAGGGCAGAGCGCTGTATATTGACCCCATGGTAAACCACCACAGCATCGGCCACTTCAGGTCTTTCGCATGGGGCAGGGTTTTCAGCTTTACTTTTTCGGCGTCATGACCGGGATTTTTTACTTTATCCATTATTCCCTTCCTCCATCATTTCCACAAAAGCCATGAGTCTGTTCGCGAGTTGCTGGTCGGCGGCAGGAGAGAAGTCTCTTTCCAGGTGAATCACCTTGTAGCCTTTGGATTGCAGGTCATTATTGACAGGAACGGAATCGTAGGCATAAGGCTCGCAGAACTTTATGTTTTGCGAAAGAACGCCTTCAACCTTTGTCTCTCCGAGGGCTTGATACAGATAATCCAGCCGCTTTTGAATGGTGGGCCTTGTCGCCGGCCTGGGGATATTCATGTAATATTCCAAGAGAGAATCTAGCGGGTCGTTTTTGTCGGGAATCTGTGTCGCGAAAAATCTTTCTCCTACGGAAAGATCATCGCGTACAATCCTGATGCCGCAATCGTCGAGCGTGTCCATCCATTCCACATACGTGATGTCGCTGCCGGTCAGCAGAAACCGTTTTTTGTCCGATGGAAAAGCCGGTTTTGCATTCCAGGCCTTTATTTCGGAGTCGAGCCAGGTGGAGACTTCATCCACGGGGGAAGTCAAACATTTGATAACGGCGGCCAGATAATCACGGTTGGAAACATCTTTGATCGATCTCAACGCAGAAAGCTGTTGGAACTTTTTCTTGATTTCATTGGATTTGCCGATCGCTTCCCTGAGTTTTTCGGGTGTGATTTTTATACCAAATTGATTTTCAAGATGCCTGATGAGTCTTTGCAGTTCAACCTTGTAATATTTTTTAGCGGCGTCGCTATCCAGCAGGGGAGCGCCAAACCAGTGCAGAAAAGGCGTTTCCACATGAACCTTCCATATATCGTAATGCCTGTTGGTATTGTTGCAACCCTGCGCGAAAATAATCCCGGCCCATTCTTTG
>JASEHT010000221.1 GCA_030018675.1 Smithella sp. | reverse complement strand
TGCCTGGTTATCCAAACATACCCTTCACGGAATTGGCGATAACGTCGCTTAAAAGATCTCCCGTGTAGCCTCCGGTCACCGTGTTGTTCATCCTGTCTGAGCCGGATAGGATTTTCAAATCCAATTCTTTCGCTATGCGTTCAATGTTCATATGAATTCCTCAATTCTGCATTAGTGTTTATTAATGGTAATTTTTAGAAAAGTTCCCTTGTCCACTTCCGATGATATTGCAAATTCGTCGGAATAGGACGTAATGTTATACAATCCCATTCCGGCCCCAAAACCCATTTCCCTGATGAGTTGGTTCGCCGTCGAATAGCCTTGCTGCATAGCCTGTTTAATATCAGGGATTCCCTGTCCTTCGTCGTCCACTTCGATGAGGACTTTTTCCGGCCAGACCGTCAGGTTGATGATTCCTTTCTTGGCGTAAGAGACAATGTTGATTTCCGCTTCGTAGCAGCAGATAGCCGATCTTCTGACAATATCATCGGGCATTTTCAACTCTTTGAGAATCGATTTTATGCGGGTGGCAACTGTTCCGGCGGCATTAAAATTGCCGCCTTCAACCTCAAGTTGACATGTATGGATTGTGTTTTCAGATTCGTTCACTGCCGGATTCCACTTTTTCTATGCAGCCGACTATACCCTTTGCGTAAAGCCGGCCTGCTGTTTCAAATAAAATAAATTTTGTCGTTAAAATCGGAATGTGGAGATCTTTGGCTAAAGATACAGTTTCGGGAGGCGGTTTTTTGCCTCGCACCAGAATGATGGCGGCAATATCGAGAACATTCGCTATTCTGACAACTTGGGTATTCGTCAGTCCCGTCAGGAGCATGCTGCCAGCCTTGGCAAAAGCCAGAACATCACTCATCAGGTCCGCTCCAAAGGCTGTTTTAACTTCGATATCGAGCTTATCCTCACCAACAATGACATCAGCATTCAGGATTTCTTTTATGTCTCTGAGTTTCAATGGGCACTCCTTGTTTAAAGTAGCTAGCGTATTACATTTTAAATACGCAGAAATATTGATCTTGCGTATCATATAAAAGACTTAAATGTCAATGAAATCGTTTTCGGACGGCAATTAATTTATGTAATTATTTCTGTTAGCAGAGCCGGATGAGCTTGATCTGGAACCTGTATTCGCTTGTTAGGGGGAAATTATTTATAAAAGTCACTATCCACCTTTTTCAGGCATCCGACGATGCCTTTGCTGTAAAGAATGCCGGCCGTCTCAAATAAGATATATTGTGTGGCCAAAATAGGGATTTGGAGTTCTTTGGCCATATCGATAGCTTCAGTGGAAGGTTCTTTGCCCCTGACCAGAATAATGGCGGCTATATTCCTGCTAGCGGCTGTTTTGACAACCTGAGAATTCGTAAGTCCTGTCAACAACAGGCTTCCGGCTTTGGCAAAAGCCATAACGTCGCTCATCAGATCCGCTCCGAAAGCCGTATGTACTTCCATGTCCAGTTTATCTTCACCTACAAAGACCCTGGCTTCTAAAATGCCTTTGACTTCGCTTAATTTCAATGGAATCTCCTTTTGGACACAAAAATATAGAATTACATTATCTGAAGTGTATTCCGGTAATGATTAAAATAATTTTTAAGTATCCATGCGGTTTATTTATTGAGGCCGGTTGCCTATCACACTTGAAGCTTCCATGTCAATTTAAATTATGGCGAAATCGGATACAAAGAAAATGGTAAATGCTGCTTATTATTCACCTTGAGTATTTCCTTTGTTTAAAAATTAATGTATTTATTCTTGACACCGTTTTCTCCTAGTGGTAATGACCTCAACAATTTACAGAAGCTCGGGGCGTGGCGCAGTCTGGTAGCGTATCTGAATGGGGTTCAGAGGGCCGGTGGTTCAAATCCACTCGCCCCGACCAATAAAATAAAAGGGGCTGACCAAATCATCTGGTTTGCCCCTTAAGTTTTTATTTGTTGATGTCTTGGAAAGATCAGTAAGGTACAGATTTTTCTTGATTCGATATTCTGCGGGGAGTGAAGACGTTTTTTTTCTTGCATAAAAGCCGATAATCAAATAAATAAAACCCCGGACAAAGCTTAAATAAATGATTTCGTTTGGAAATTTGCAAAATAATCTGCGTTGACAATCTTGAGCTTAATGCATATATAAAGCTCCAGAGCGAGAGTGGCGGAATTGGCAGACGCACTGGACTTAGGATCCAGCCCGCTTATGCGGTTAGGGGTTCAACTCCCCTCTCTCGCACCAATTACTTACGGAAAATAGAGTATATATTTAATATAAAGGAGAACGATAGTGAGTCAGGTGGTTACTAAAATTGAAGATTTAAGTCCGGTCAAAAAAAAAATGTCGATGGACATACCCTGGAGCGAAGTGAAAGAGGAATTGGATGCCGTCTATACTGCAATAGGTAAAAAGGCGAAAATTAAGGGATTTCGTCCCGGGAAAGTTCCAAGAAATATTCTGGAGAATTATTTTAAAGGTCAGGCGGAAGAAGAAACGATTACCAATATTGTCAATAAGTATTACTGGCAGACTTTGGAGGAAAAAGGAATTTCTCCGGTTTCCCGGCCGGAAATCAATCAGGAGGGAATGAAGGAAAACACGGATTTCAGTTTTTCCGCGTCTTTTGAAACCGAGCCGGAATTTGAACCTCAGGGTTATAAGGGAATGGCCGTAGAGAAAGATTTAATTAAAGTAACCGATGACGATGTGCAAAAACGGATTGACGAAATAAGACAGATGTTCGCGACGATAGAGGAGGTTGTTGAGGATCGCCCGGCCGCTGATGGTGATTTCGTCGTGATGGATTTTAGCGGCAGTATGGATGGGCAGTCCTATGATGAGTTAAACGCTCAAGACAATTTTCTGGAAATAGGATCGAAGAAATTTGTTCCCGGCTTTGAAGAACAACTGGTGGGGATGAAGAAGGGCGAAACAAAAGAAATTAAAGTAAAGTTTCCAGATGATTATCACGAAAGTAAATTCGCCTCGCAGGATGTAACGTTTACCGTTACGGTAAAAAGTGTCCGGGAAAAGAAACTGCCTGACAGTGACGAAACCTTTATTAAAAATTTCGAGAAGTATGATTCCTTTGATGATTTTAAGGAAGATGTCAGGAAATCTGTGGAAGAAAAAGCTCAGCGTATGTCGGAAGTCAACTTACAAAACCGGATTACGGACAATTTAATCAAGGAAAATGAAATTGAAGTTCCTGCTACCATGCTTGAAAGACAGATTTATTACATGATGATGGACACCCAGAAAAGAATGGTTTCCGCGGGTATTGATGAAAATACGGCCATGGATTTCGGTTTTAAAATGCGGGATAAATATAAGGATGATGCCGCAAAAATAGTGAAATCTTTCATGATCTTAAAGAAGATTGCGCAGAAAGAATCCTTTGTGGCTGAAGAAAGCGATTTGGAGAGGTATCTTCAGGATTTATCGCAACAGAGCGGAAAAGATTACGAATCGTTAAAGACGATGTACAAAAGTGAAGACAGAGAGGATTCTCTGAAAATGGAAATCATTCAAAAAAAGGTATTTGACTTTATCGAGCAGAATGCAAATATTACAATCGTAGAAAAAACAGGTGTTAATTTGGAGGCCAGATAGTGACTCTGATACCCATGGTGGTTGAACAGGACGGACGCGGTGAACGGGCTTATGACATCTATTCCCGTTTATTGAAGGATCGCATCATTTTTCTCGGCACGGCGATTGACGATAACGTGGCGAATTTGATTGTCGCCCAGATGTTGTATCTGGAGGCTGAAAATCCGGACAAGGAAATTTTCTTCTATCTCAATTCTCCCGGAGGCAGTGTCAGCGCCGGGATGGCCATTTTCGACACGATGCGCTATATCAAATCGCCCATTTCAACCGTCTGCATGGGGCAATCAGCCAGTATGGCCGCTATCCTTTTAGCGACGGGAGAAAAGAAAAAAAGATTTGCGCTGCCGCATTCCCGGATTCTGATTCATCAGCCTCTGGGAGGAACAGAAGGCCAGGCTTCCGATATCAG
>JASEHT010000220.1 GCA_030018675.1 Smithella sp. | reverse complement strand
CTCATATTTTTTGATCGTTTCGCCTCCGCAGTAAAGGCAAAACTTGCGCTGTTTTTTCATCAAGTATCCTTTGTGTTTAATGGTTCGTGACAAATAAAAATTCTATCGTCTTTGCACATGGTGACAACCTGATTTTTAATCGCGACATCTTTCAGTTCGTTCTCGAGTTGATGTATAATGGTCTTGCTGCTGGCGTCGGTTCCCGTCAGGAAAAAGGATTTTTTGAATTGAAAATAATCAAGAAAAGAACCGATTTCATCAGACTGAAATACCAGCTTGTTTGCAAAATCAATAATTTCCAGCCGTCCGAAAAAGGGCTGAAGCAGCGCCTTGCCGTTTTCGGCGGAAAACTGCTCGAAGATAATTTCGATCGGCAGCATCTGATTGTCAGGGAATGGATCGTTTTGCCGGAGAATTTTTCTGATGATTCCGACGATTTCGTGCATATCATTATGCGAATGGGTAATGGTGATGAAAACACCGTCTTTTTTCAGAACGCGGGAAATTTCGGGAATAATCTCCGGGAAAAAATATAAAGCGTAACTGCAGATTATCAGGTCAAAAGACCCGCCGGAAAATTTTTTAATGCGATCAATGCCGGATGAATGAAATTGTCCCGCATATCCCGCCCGGCGGCAGGCTTCCATGAAAAAGGGTTTATATTCTGGAATGATATCGATGCCGGTTATCTGTGCTTCCGGATAGAGTCTGCCCTGTAGCGCTTCGGTAAAGGCGCCGAAAGCGCAACCGAGTTCGAGAACATCACGGCAACCCGACAGATCAATGGGGTCAAGGGCTGTTTTTCGTATATCTGATTTATTGGTGGAAAAGCGCCGGATTAATTGCGCGATGGCGACGTGTTTTTGAGCGTCACGGAAAACTTTACGAATCTTTTTTTTATCAAAACCATCCGCCATTTAAATGTCCCATCTGAAAGAATTGCTTTGGGTTGATTCTTCCACCGCCATCATCTTTTCCACTCTGCGCAGGTGTCTGCCGCCGGCGAATTCTGTTGACATGAATTTTTCAATCATCTGTGTGACCGGCACGTTATATTTCACTCTGCCGCCGAAGGCGATAAAGTTGGCGTCATTGTGCGCTTTGGCCATTTCCGCAGTAAAGAGGTCATGAATCAGGGCGCAACGGATGCCTTTTATCTTATTGGCGGTAATCGATATGCCGATACCCGTGCCGCAAAGCAAGATGCCGAAATCATATCCCCCTTTTTTAAATTCGTTGCAGGCCAGTAAGGCGATATCGGGATAATCAACGGAGTCCTCGCTGTCGACGCCCATATCGTTCACCTCGAATTTATTAGCTTTGAAGAAAAATATGATTTCACTTTTCAGAGCCACGGCTCCGTGATCGGAAGCAATGATAATTTTTTTCATCAGTCATCCTTTTGAAGAGAGTATGGAGATTCTGTTTATTGATATTTTTACGATATTCTAAATAATGTCAATAAAAAATCTTTGCTTCATCAAGATAATTGCGTTAAAAAGCGTCATGCGTGAATTATTGACAAAATATTTCAATTATCTGATCATTGAACGAGGTGTCGCGGACAACACGCTCGAATCGTACGGTCGCGATCTGCGGAGATTTGCTTTATTTTTGCAGGAATCGAAGAAAATATCGGATATTCGGCACGTTACCCCTGAAGTGATCATAGAGTATTTGACCCAAATTAAGCGGGAAAATCTGTCGGCAAATTCCATGAACCGTGCGCTGGCAGCGATGCGGGGGTTTTATAAATATCTGATTCGTGAAAAAATATGCAAAGACAATCCGCTGGCCAATATCGAACTGGCCAAAGTGTGGATGAAGCTTCCCGACACGATCAGCAAAGAAGAAATGAAACTGATTTTAGCACAGCCCGGCGATCAGAGTGATTCCGCGATACGAAACACCGCCATGCTGGAACTTTTATACGCAACGGGGATTCGTGTTTCGGAATTGATTAATCTGACATTGAATAGTATCAATTGGCAGGTCGGTTTTGTGATTGTCATGGGGAAGGGCAGTAAGGAAAGAATTGTTCCGGTTGGCAGAGTTGCATATGATTGCGTCCGCCGTTATGTTGACGAGGTGAGACCGAGGTTCATGCAGAAGAAAGCCACGGATGTTATGTTTCTGAATCGTTTCGGAGGTAAATTTACGCGACAGGGCTTCTGGAAAATTGTTGTCGGTTATGCGAAAAAGGCGGGTCTGCAAAAGAAAGTTTATCCGCACACCTTCCGGCATTCTTTTGCTTCGCATCTCCTGGAAGGCGGCGCTGATTTGCGTACCGTTCAGGTAATGCTGGGTCATTCCGATATATCGACGACTCAGATTTATACCCATGTCACGAGAGAGCGATTAAAAGAAATTCACCAAAAATATCATCCCCGGAGCTGAATCCGGTTATAAGGAAACACCAACGGTAACTTTATGGATAATCGTCGCGAAAACACAAAAGCACAAACAGGGAAAACACTCGTCGCCTTTAAATGGATAGGAATTGCCGGATTGACGGTTATATTGTTATTTGCCGTAATGTATTATTTCAATCCTAAAATATTTCATACGGTATCATTCAGCGCATCCAGAGCGAAGAACGCCTTCTCGCACTACGTATTGAAAGAGAAGCCGCTTTTTTACTATCTGGTGATGGAAAAGAACGGTCAGGACGTTCGCGTCGCTCCTGAAGAAGCCTTTGAAATTACCTATCGGGATGAATTCGTGGTGAAGTCGGTGGCCAGTGACGATCTGAAGGGAAAATTCATCACGGTAACGTTTGACGGCTTTACCGCCAACGATAACGATTTTCGCGTTTTGCTCAAAGGACTGGATTTTGTCAATAAAATTATTACGCAAGGCGAGGCCATTGACAATTCCGGAGTCGTTCCCGGTTACAACATTAATGTCCGATACCGGGGAGAAACAATCGCCCTGATCCCGCTGAAGATTCTTGTCACACCCCAGGATTGGTTCAGATTTGCCAAGGAATCGTCAAACGTAAAGCAGCAGATTGAATATCTAAAAAACGCCATTAGTTTAAATGAACGCGATGTCAGTGTACGTAAAATTCTTGCCGGTGTCTATCTGCGGCAGAATATGATTGATGACGCCATCTATCAATATAATGAGGTATTAAAAATAGCGCCGGACGATACGGTTGCCATGTTGGAGCTGGCCAAATGCCACATCAAGAAGAAAGATTATGATGAGGCCATCAGGGTATCAAGGTCTGTCATCAGAATTAATCCCAAAGAAGCCGAAGCCTACGTGGCCATCGCTCTTTCCATGGAAGAAAAGGGATTATGGGCGTCGGCTGCTCAAAACTACACAGAGGCGGTGCGGCTTGAGCCGGGTAACTTAACTGTAAGATTCAAAATGGCAGACGCCTTGAAGAACGCCCAAAAAATCAATGAAGCTCTTGAGGCATACAAATACATTGCCGAAAACGCGAAGGAATCCAAGGAAGCGGGTGATGCTTTCATGATGCTGGGCGATATCTACCTTCAACAGAAAAAATATGATGATGCGGTCAGGGCTTATCAGGAAGTTGTTAAAAAACAACCGCGAAACGTTGCGGCCTATGCCAATCTGGCTTCTGCATATGCCGGGTCGGGTAAATTCAAAGAGGAGTTGAATGCTCTACAGAAAGCGGTTTCCTTAAAATCCGCGGACCCGACGATACGTTTTAACCTTGGCGCCGCCTACGAAAGACAAAAAATGGAAGCTGATGCGATCAAGGAATATGAACGCGTATTAAAAATCAATGTTGATGACGCCGACGCTTTGGAGCGGCTTGCCGATTTGGCGCTGAAAAACAAGCAATTCGTTCAGGCCATACAATATTACGAAAAGTTAAAAATAAAACATCCTCGAAAAGCTTCGATTTATGCGGGATTGGGTTTTGCGTACGGCGAGCAGAAAAAATACCGGGAATCGGCGCAGAATTATGAGAACGCCATAAAATACGGCGCTAAAGATTCCATCTTGTATTACAATTTAGGGTATGCCTATGAGAAGATAGGCATGGGAAAAAAGGCCGTCGTTCAGTATGAAAAAATGTCTCCCATGACGAAAG
>JASEHT010000021.1 GCA_030018675.1 Smithella sp. | reverse complement strand
AACCTTCCGCAAGGGCTTTTTCAAGTTTTGCGAAAGCCTGTCCCCTGTGACTAACTTTGTTTTTAATCTCCGGCGGCAATTCCGCCGCTGTTTTTTTGAATTCAGTCACAAAAAAAACGGGATCGTAGCCGAATCCATTATCCCCTCGGCGTTCATCAATGATCATTCCCGGCCATTTTGATTCAAATGAATCATAACGGCCGTCTTGCCTGTATATTACAAGCGCACAAGAAAAAAAAGCCGTTCTCTTCTCCGGGGCAATATCTTTTAAGCGTGATAAAAGAAGATCAATATTCTCATCGTCTGTCGCGTTTTCTCCCGCATAACGGGCTGAATAAATGCCCGGTTCTCCTCCCAAAGCATCAACACTCAATCCGGAATCATCGGCAAGAACCGTCTCTCCGGTAAATTCAGCAATTATCTTGGCCTTTTTCAAAGCGTTTCCTAAAAAAGTGTCGCGGTCTTCTATGATTTCGGGAACATCGGGATAATCTTTTAAAGAAATCAAGTCAATGGCCATGCCTTCCAGCATTTCCCTGATTTCCTTGACTTTCCCCTCATTACCAGAAGCAAAAACAATTTTCATTGATTAAGCTCCCCCAATATTTCCTTCTGACGCTGAATGAGACTCATCATGCCGCTGACGGCCATTTTGGTCATTCTATCCATTTGATCTTTACTAAAAGGAACGCGTTCCGCCGTGCCCTGAACTTCAATAAAATCCCCCGCTCCCATCATAACAAAATTCATATCCACTTCCGCCCGCGAATCCTCCTCATATTCCAGATCCAGCATAATCTCATTATCAATAATTCCGACGCTGACAGCGGAGAGGAAATCACGGACCGGCATTTGTTCGATCAATCCATCGTTACGCATTTTCTTACATAAATCCACCAGAGCAACAAAGGCTCCTGTGACAGATGCTGTTCTTGTTCCGCCGTCGGCCTGAATCACATCACAATCCAGATAAATTGTCCTCTCGCCGAATGCCGTTAAATCCGTGACGGCGCGAAGAGAACGACCGATCATTCTCTGAATTTCATGCGTCCGCCCGCCGAGTTTCCCCCGCGTCGATTCGCGAGCGGTCCTGGTCTGCGTGGACATGGGTAGCATAGAATATTCCGCTGTCAGCCAGCCTTTACCCGTGTTTTTAAGAAATGGCGCCGGCCTGTTATCTATAGACGCTGCGCAGATCACTTTTGTTTCGCCGAATTCCACCAGAACAGATCCGGCCGCATGCCTCAAATAATGATTGGTAATTCTTATCGGCCGCAATTCATCATACTTTCGGCCTGATTTTCTCGTCATCACAGTTCACCTGAAATATTTTTTTATACTGCTTGCAAATGCTTTCGCAATATCTGCCTGCGTTTTCGATGACACTAATTTCTTCTTGTCATCAGCATGCGTGCCGAAGCCCATCTCCACAACAAGTGATGGGATATGCAACCCGGCGACGGTCGGATTATCGGCCTTTCTCAATCCTCTGCCTTTTCTGGGAAACAAGACATTTAAATGATCCTGAACGATTTTCGCCATGGTTAATGAATCGTTGCTTAATTTATTTCTTAATTGCCGGAGATCATCCTTCGTTGATTTCTTTCCTGTAGCCGCCTGTTCATCATACGCTGAATAATATATTTCGAATCCGGAAGCGTTATGCCCGAATCCGGCATTAACATGAATGCTCAGGCAAAAGTCAGGTTTCAATTTTTCTATCGTTTTTCTTCTCTCTTCCGTGCTGACGGTCTTATCAGAGTCACGAATTAAAACCACTTCGATATTTTTCTCTGCAGCCAGCTCTTTTTTGATGAGCAGCGCTACCGCCAGGGTAATATCCTTTTCGTAAACACTGCTTGCAACTTGAATACCCACATCCTGCCCTCCATGGGCGGGATCGATGAGGATTGTGCGTTTCTTTTCAGCCGCGAAAAGATTAAGGGAACTAAACAGCAATAAATAAACGAAAATACATAATACTGATAATATTCTTTTTTTATCAAACATATCTTTCACCTTAATTGAAGTCGGGTTGCTTATAACAAAGTCCGTTTTTTTGTCAACAAACATTATGGCCATGGTTTACGTTCAGAAGTGATGAAGCCATTCGACTGACTTCACGAATTTTAATTGTTTGATCGCGGACATAATCTGACTCAGTTGTTGCAAATTGCTTATGTCTATGACAAAATTGCACGTCGCAACAAGACTGATCGTTCCCACCTGAGCATAACTGATATTGATGTCAAAAGAAGAAATCACTGAACTCACTTCCGTCAGAACACCCTTGACATCTTCACAAACAACTTTAATGTGCACCGGATAGGTATGATCCTCCCCGGCGCTCCACTGGACATTGACGATGCGTTCGGCATCCATCCTCTTGATATAAGGGCATCTGCTAGAATGAACGATAACGCCTCTTCCGCGGGAAACATAACCGGATATTTCAACACCCGGAATAGGATTGCAGCATCGGGCAAAATTAACCATAATGTCGTCAGCATCATCAACGCCGAGGATGGATACTCCCATAGAAGGAGATGTCGGTTTTCTCCTTTTTAATTTTTCCTTTACGGTCTCGTCGGCTTCCGCTTCCTCTCCGGTCAGAAAATGCTTAACGATCCGTCTCGGCGAGATCCGGCCCGTGCCGACCTGAGCGATCAGTTCGTCAACTTGATTGACGGAAAAAGCGGCTAAAACTTTTTTGATTTCATCTGATTTTACATAATGGCTGAATTTCAAATGATGCCTTTTAAATTCCTTTTCCAGTAAATCACGGCCTGTCGTCAAGCTGTTTTTCTTTTCTTCCAGATTGATATAGTTTCTGATTTTGGAAATCGCTCTGGGCGTGACAACATTTTTTAACCAATCTTTGCTGGGATGATGACCCGTCTGTGTTATGATTTCCACGCGGTCGCCGTTTTGCAGTTTATACCGCAGCGGTACTATGCTTCTGTTCACCTTGGCCCCGATGCATTGATTTCCCACGTCGGTGTGAATACTGTAAGCAAAATCAATCGGCGTGGCTCCTTTGGGAAAGGATTTTACATCTCCGTGCGGCGTAAAAACATACACATCCTCCGGGAACAACGCCAGTTTCAGATCGGACATAAATTCCTGGGGGTTTTTTACCTCCTGCTGCATTTCCAGAACTTCCCGGAGTTTTTTAATCTGATTTTCCTCATCATCCTTTTGTGCCCGTCCTTCTTTGTATCTCCAATGCGCGGCAATGCCCTTTTCCGCCCATTCGTGCATTGCTTTCGTTCTGATCTGGATTTCCACCCTTTCGCCATACGGTCCGATGACCGTTGTATGCAGGGACTGATAATGATTGGCCTTGGGCATCGCGATATAATCCTTGAATCTTCCGGGCACCGGTTTCCAGAGTGCGTGCACCATGCTTAAGGCTTCATAGCAGGTTTTTTCCTGTTCAGAGTCAAGAATAATGCGAAACGCTATCAGGTCATAGACCTCGTCGAAATTAATGTGCTGTTCGTGCATTTTTTTATATATGCTGTAGAGGTGTTTCGCCCTTCCCTCCACCTTGCCCTTCAAGGAATGCTTTTCCAGTTGACTGGCAATGATGTTTTTAACTTCTTCCGTATAACGATTACGCGCCTCCGTTGATTTGGCAATCTTCGCTGACAATTCATTGTAGGCGTCAGGGGCGATGTATTGAAAAGACAGGTCCTCCAGTTCCATCCGCATAGAATTGATGCCCAGACGATTGGCCAGCGGCGCGTAGATATCGATCGTTTCCCTGGCAATGTAAATTCTTTTTTCCTTCGGATGATACTGCAGCGTTCTCATATTATGAATTCTATCCGCGAGGCGAACCAGTAGAAGACGGATGTCCGAAGACATGGCCAGAATCATTTTGCGAAAATTTTCCGATTGTCTTTCTTCCTGCGATGCAAAGGAAATACGGCTCAACTTTGTCAAACCGCTGACAAGAAATGCCACATCCTTGCCGAATTCTCTTTCGAGTTGCTCCGCCGTGGTCAAGGTGTCTTCGATAGTGTCGTGGAGCAGTCCGCTGATGATGGTTGCGGCGTCCATCTTCATATCGGTCAGAATCCCCGCCACTTCCATCGGATGGGTCAGATATGGTTCACCGGACAGTCTGACCTGTCCCTGATGCACCGATGCCGAATATATATAGGCCTTCTCAATCATCTCCAAATCTTCCGGAGCTAGATAGGTCTGGGCTTTATCGATAATATCGTTAATTCGAAGCATGAAGTGTCAAGCCTTATAAGTCCGTTCTTACGGTGTGTCCGTTTTTAATTCGCTCGCTATCATGGATTGTAGTGTTTCCACCACACCCTCAATTTTGCATAAGATACTCTCTCCGGTCTTTCTGATTTTCAGCTCAATGTTCCCTTGAGAAAGATTCTTGGGTCCGATGGTTACTCTAATCGGAATGCCTATCAAATCGGCGTCTTTGAATTTTACGCCGGCTCTTTCATCCCGATCATCGAAAATAGCCTCGATTCCGGTTTTCATCAACGCGTCATACAAGTTCTCTGCCGCATCCATTACAGTTTTTTCATTCACATTCACCGGTGTTATAATGACATGATACGGCGCCAGGGGCATCGGCCAAATGATGCCCTGGTCATCGTAATTCTGTTCAATGCCTGCCGCTACAGTTCTGCCTATTCCAATCCCATAGCAGCCCATGATCATGATTTTTTCCTGTCCGTCCTTGTCAAGATAAAAAGCTCTCATGGATTTACTGTATTTTGTTCCCAGTTTAAACACGTGACCGACCTCAATGCCTCGGGCGATTTTAACGCTTTGAGCGCAACGCGGACAACTATCCCCTGCCGTAACAATGCGCAAATCCGTGAAAGCTTCAACCTTAAAATCGCGGCCGATATTCACATTCAAGAAATGGTAATCTTCCTTATTCGCGCCCGTAACAAAGTTGACCATGTCGATGACGGAATAATCCACGAGCACCGGAATATTTATGTTCACAGGACCGGCAAAACCTCTCGGTGAGCCGGTCACTTTCTGAATCATCTCGTCTGAGGCGAGTTCCAAATCAGAAGCGCCGATATAATTTTTTACCTTTATTTCATTGACTTCATGATCTCCCCGAATAAGCACGGCGTATGGTTTGCCGTCAGCATTGAAAATCAACGTTTTAACAATGTCCTGCGGACTGACTTTTAAAAAAACACTGACCTCCTCAATGGAGCGGGCATTGGGCGTATTGATTTCTTCCAAAGGCAGCCAGTCGTCTTCGAAAATAATTTTCTTCTCGGGGCAGGCCACCTCCGCCTTTTCCAGATTCGCCGCATACGAACATTTCTCGCAAAACACCATCGCGTCTTCACCGGAATCGGCCATCACCATAAACTCATGAGAATATTTCCCGCCAATACTTCCAGAATCGGCTTCAACCGGCCGAAATTTCAGGCCACAACGGCGGAAAATATTATTATAGGCTTCAAACATTTTTTCATAGCTTTTCTCAGCGGCCTCTTCATCCACATCAAAACTGTACGCGTCTTTCATGCCGAACTCACGGCAACGCATAACCCCGAACCGGGGCCTGACTTCATCGCGGAATTTCGTTTGAATCTGATAAAGATTCCGCGGTAGCTGGCGGTACGTTTTTATGTCATTGCGCACCAGACTTGTGATCACCTCTTCATGAGTGGGTCCCAGGCAATATTCATGGTCATGCCGGTCATGGAATCTTAAAAGTTCTTTCCCGTAATGAACCCAGCGTCCCGACTCCTGCCAGAGTTCCACAGGCTGCACCATGGGAAGATGAACTTCCTGAGCGCCGGCCTTGTTCATTTCTTCCCTGATAATTTGCTCCAGTTTCTGAATCACCCTATAGCCGAGGGGAAGATACGAATATATTCCGCTGGTTAATTTCCTGATCATTCCGGCTCTGATCATCAACTGGTGACTAATGACCTCGGCATCAGATGGTATTTCCCTTATGGTGGGCAGAAACATTTCTGAATATCGCATTAAATATTTTTCCTTTCTTCAATCATCATATTTATTTCTTCAAGCAATACTTTGACAAAATCATTCTCCTTGACTTTCTTGTATGGCTTGCCTTTTTTAAAGATAATTCCCTGCTTCTTTCCCCCCGCCAGGCCGATGTCGGCGTCAGCGGCTTCACCCGGTCCGTTTACCACACAGCCCATTAATGCCACTTTTAAATAATCCTTCCTGCCGGCAAGCGTTTTTTCTATTTTACCCGTTAATTTTAAAAGGTCAATCTCACACCGTCCGCAGGTGGGGCAGGAAACGACATCCGGCCCTACACTTCTGATATTTAAAGCGCGTAAAATGCCGTACGCGACAGGAATTTCCGAAAGCGGATTGCCTGTAACGGATACTCTGATCGTATCTCCGATCCCTTCGTAAAGAAGCGTCCCTATTCCCAGAGCTGATTTTATGGAAGCGTTCATCAGTGAACCCGCTTCGGTGACGCCCAGATGCAGGGGATAATCCGTCTTTGCCGCAACGGCTCGATACGCTTCGATCATGTTCGGAACGTCGGATGATTTCAATGACAACTTGATGGAATCGAATCCCTGCTCTTCGAATAATTCTATGTTCTGCAAAGCGCTCTCGACCAGCGCTTCAGCGGTCGCCCCCCCGTATTTCAATAATAAATCTTTCTGCAAAGAACCCGAGTTAATTCCGATGCGAATAACCGTCTGCCGTTCTTTTGCCGCCCTGACGATTTCGCATATTTTATTTCTCTCGATGTTGCCGGGGTTAATTCTTATTCCATCCACACCGTGCTTGATGGCATCCAGGGCTAACCGGTAATTGAAATGAATATCGGCAACGAGAGGGATCTTAATTCTCTTTTTGATTTCGGGAATGCACGAAGCCGCTTTTTTATCCGGCAGGGCTATTCTGATTATTTCGCAACCGGCTTTCTCCAGCGCTTTAATTTGAGCGACGGTGGCTTTTACATCCCGCGTATCCGTGTTGGTCATGGACTGAACAACAATCGGCGAGTCGCCTCCGATCGGCACATTACCGAGATATATTTTTCTCGTTTTTCTTCTTTTAATCAAGGATTTATCTTTCACTGTCGTCATTTTTCCGTTATTTTGAAAAATAAATTACAATATTTGAATGAATCTGCAACTAAAAAAGTGGGTCAATGACGCGGAAAGGAGGTCTTTAAGAATGATCAACTGCCCAGCCAGCAATGCAGACACAATTGATCCGCCGGCAGTCCGATCGCTTCGATCATATCCTCAATAGCCAGATACTTTAAAGAAGTGACGTTGATGTCACGACGGATCCATTCAATCATTTGAGCGTATTTATCGGAATGCGGGTCAAGATATTCGCCCGGATTTTCTATTTCCTGGCCTTCCAGCGCCCGAATAGCTTTTCGACATGCAAGCTCCCCCGTTGTTCTTGTCGAGGACGTATAAATACACGGATACATCAGCGGCGGACAGGCCGGACGAACGTGAATCTCTTTGGCGCCATTGTCCCATAACTTCTTGATGGTCAGATTTTTCAGTTGTGTGCCGCGGACAATGGAATCGTCGCAGATAATCACGCGATTGCCGTTAATCACTTCTCTCACAGCACATAATTTCATCGTGGCGACAAGATCCCTGATTTCCTGCGTCGGCGGCATATAACTGCGGCCGTAACCCGGTGTGTATTTCACCAGCGCCCGGCGATAAGGAATGCCCGACCCCATCGCATAACCTATAGCATGTCCCACACCGGAGTCCGGCACACCGGAGACCAAATCAGCTTCGATGTTATCACGTTTTGCCAAAAGCATTCCGCATCTTTCCCGGGTCCGCTCGACACTGATTTCTTCATAGGTCGAAGAAGGATAACCCGTGTAAATCCATAAAAACGAACATATTTTCTTGTCCGTTCCTTCGGGTTTCATGGTTTTAGCGCCGTCCGGTGTCACCAGAACAATTTCCCCGGGGCCGAGAAATTTTACCAGATCATAATCGAGATTTTCAAACGAGCTTGCCTCGGTGGCAATCACATAAGACTTGTCCTGCTGTGTTCGATTTCTTCCTATTGCCAGAGGGAATCTTCCGAATTTATCCCTGGCCGCGTATATTCCTTCCTCCGTCAATATCAGGGCGCAAATGGACCCTTCAATGGCGCCGCGCATGGAAGCAATGCCGTCAACAATGTTGTCCCCGCGGTTGATAAGATAAGACACGATTTCCGCGTTATTGATATCGCCCCCCGCTCTTTCACCGAAGTTGGCGCCGTCCAGCAGAAGTTCGTTCACCAGCTTATTTTTATTATGAATAAGGCCTACGGCCGCCACGGCATAGACACCGAATCGGGAACGGAAAATTAAGGGCTGGGGCGTTTCATCATCAATGGCGCCGATTCCTGAAAAACCTTCCATCTTTTTATAATCATCGATGAATCTGGATTTGAATTGTACCTGGGAAATGTTGTGAACGGTTTTGTAGAAGCCCTGCGAACCTAATATCGCCATGCCTCCGTGTTCTGTCCCCAGATGAGAATGATAATCCGTGCCGTAAAAAAGCGTTTTGGCACAATCACCGACAGATACTACTCCAAAAATACCACCCATTGATCTTCGCTCTCCTTCATCTAACTCAGAACCAGAATGATTGATCTTGTATCGATTCCCGCATTATTTATTCAAGATAGGCGTAAAAAATAACCGAAGGCTAAAATCAGTCACGTCCTGCAGGGATGTGTTGTTTTTTGTTCCGTTGTATATTTCAGACACTATCCCTTGATGTTACTCATGTTAAACTTTTCAGTTAATTTCTGGTTGACGTTGTCCGGTACCAGACCCTTGACCGAACCTCCCAGGCTGGCCACTTCTTTTATCAATTTAGAACTGGTGAAAAACCACTTGAACCCGCTCATCAGAAATACGGTTTCGATTTGCTTGGTTTGACGTCTGTTCATCAAAGCCATCTGAAATTCATATTCGAAATCAGACAACGCCCTCATCCCGCGCAATATAATATTGGCTCCGGATATCTTTAGATAATCCACAAGCAAACCGGAATAGCAATCCACTTTGATCGCCTGGGTTTCCTTGAATATTTCCCGAATCATTTCCATTCTTTCTTCCACATCGAAAAGATATACTTTATTGGGATTATACGCGATAAGAATGATTATTTCGTCAAACATTCTCACCGCTCTCTTGATGATATCCACATGCCCGTTGGTTATCGGATCAAATGATCCCGGATAAATCGCGATTCTTTTCGTAAAGTCTTCCTGCATTACTTTTTCTCCATTTCTAAAAAAGTTAAGACGGTATCGCCGTATTTTCTCCGATCGGTGATCTGCATATTGTCCACCGGAACTTCGTTGAAGTTTTCTCGAACCGAATGTTGAATCACCAGTAAACTTTTGTCATGAAAAACATTATATTTTTTTAATGCAGTTACGGTCTGATCAACCATTCCGCGGTTATAAGGAGGATCGGTAAATATGATGTCCATTTTATATTGTCTTCTGCATATCTCACGTAAAAAGCTTTCGACATCGCCCCGGTTGACCAGACAGTTTTTTTCCAAACGGCAGTCTTCAATGTTTTTCTTGATGATCGCGGCCAGTTTGGCGTTTTTTTCCACGAAGTAAACTTTATCTGCTCCCCGGCTGGCGGCTTCCAGCCCCACGCTTCCCGAGCCGGCGAAGAGATCCAGAAAAGTTTTTTTTTCAACGGAACCCAATATATTAAAAAGAGTTTCCCTCAAAAAATCAGATGTCGGTCTTTCGCTGGAACCGGAAGGAAAATGAAATATTTTTCCTTTGGCTTTGCCGCCGATAATTCTCATTTTTTTAACTCATGACCCCGGGATATTTTCTCTTTGCTCTAATCTTTTTTATCCGAACCCGTTTTCTTCTCCTGGGCCGTCTTTTTCCTTTCCCGGTCAAATCTTATCAACCACCAGACGGGACCGGAAATGGCGTAGCCCAGCATGAGGATAAAAAACATCGTTTCCCATTCCAGTACGATGATGATCAGTAAAACCGTGGACCAGAAAAAGATGGTAAATGGTTTACGGGAAAGAAGGGTCATATCTTTAAAGCTGTAATACTTGACACTGCTGACCATTAACAAAGACAACATAACAACGAAGATCAATATAAAGAGATTATGGAATTTACCTTCGGCGCCGATAAAATCAAAAAATATCACTGTCGTCGCCAAAACCGAAGCCGCTGCAGGAATAGGAAGACCATTAAATACTTTGCTTTCAATGATACCGATTTGAATATTGTAACGGGCCAACCTCAAGGCACCACAAAGAACAAACAGAAAAGCGACAATCCAACCCCATTTCCCATAGATTGACAGCGACCAGCTATACGCCAAAAGAGAAGGCGCAACGCCGAAAGATATGACATCGGCCAGAGAATCATATTCCGCGCCGAACTTACTGGTTGTATTGGTAAGACGGGCGACGCGTCCATCCAAACCGTCAAATATGACAGCGACCAAAACAGCAATAGCCGCTGGGACAAAAAGCTCCTTAAAAGAGGAAATGATGGAATAAAACCCGCAAAACAAGCTTGCCGTGGTAAACAGATTCGGCAAGATATAGATCCCCTTTTTCATTCGAATTTTTCTGGAAGAGTCGTCCATGTTCATGACAAATATCCTAAAGGCGTCTGACCGGCCTTGACTTTATCTTTTAATTTCACCGCAACGGTTGAATCTTCCGGCAAATAAATTTCCACCCGGGAGCCGAAACAGATTAACCCGAAACGTTCGCCTTTTTTAAGAAACATTCCCGGCTTGACCCAGCAGACAATACGGCGGGCTATCAATCCGGCAATTTGCACGGTTCCGATTAGCCGACCATCATCCGTGCGGCTCCAAACCTCATTACGTTCGTTATCCAGAGATGCTTTATCCAAATTGGCGGAGAGAAATTTCCCTTCATGATATTTAATGGATTCAATTGTTCCTGCATAGGGCAAACGATTGACGTGAACGTTAAAAACATTCATAAAAATACTTATTTTCTTGTATTTACCGGAATGGTCTCCCGTTAACTCGATATGTTCAATCTTGATAACCCTCCCATCCGCCGGTGAAATCAGCAGTTTTTCTTCATCTTGGAAATATCTTTCCGGATTACGGAAAAAACAAATAACGAAAACCGTCAGAAGGGCGAAAAAAGCAATTAACAGCCAGTTCCCGCCGAGAAAAGCAACGAATATGGTAAGGACGAGTGAAAAAACAATAAAAGGATAGCCTTCTTGAATAATAATATTGTCTTTTTTCATTTTTATCTTTTCTGCACCAAATTTATATTCACTGTCGAACAGGTGAAAAACGGAATTATGCTTTTCAAAAACGTCTCGACTGGAACGCGTTTTTTGATATATCAATTGACTAGTCTTGTCAATAAATCTTTAATTTTTATACAAAAACAAGTGTGGATATTTGTTTATTGGCTATTGCATAGCATTGCCGTATCTAGTATATTTACTAATAATAATTATATTTTATTAGGTTTGCAATTCTAATGCATAAAATCAGATGGAACATCGTTTTCGGTATCTTTGCCACCTTGGCTTTTTTTTCCTTTCTTCTGCTTCGCCTGGAATTCTTCTCGCAAAAATCCGAACCTCTTACGGATGTCAAAGCACAAATCACTGAGCGTCCCGAAGAAATCTGGATGAGTATCTATCAAAATGACAAAAAAATCGGGGTGGTTCAGCGTCGTTTTAAAAACCTCGGGAATCAATTTCATTCCAACGAAAAGATTTTCATGCAGATCAATCTCATGGGGGACATCCAGGTCATCAGCATTGAAACGGATGGTTATTTAAATCAGGATATGACGCTTGCGTCATTTAAATTCAATTTGAATTCCGGCATTTTTCAATTCAACGCCCGTGGAAATGTTGCGGGAAACAAGTTAATTCTTTTTTCCGGCACACCGGAGAAAATGGGAAAAAGTGAAATTGCTTTAACAGATGTTCCTCTCATAAGTGGAAGCTTTTATGAATCCGCTTTCAGATCCGATCTGGAAACAAACGCAACACGTCAATTCAGCATTTTTGATCCTTCGACCATGTCTCTTCAGGCTATTAAAGTTACGAGAAATCCCGATGAGATAATAGAAATCAGCGGAGAAAGAATCTTAACCAAAAAATACTGCGCCGATTTCATGGGCGCGCAGAACTGCGCCTGGCTGGACAAGAACGGGGAGGTCCTTAAAGAATCCGGCATTCTCGGCTTGTCGATGAAAAAGACTACAAAGGAAAAAGCTTATCAGGGATTGGGCCGGGGAGCGGACGTTGATTTCACGGACATCGCCTCCATTCCATCAAATGTAAACATTATTGATGCGGAAAAACTTCTTGCTATTAAAATACACGTCAGCGGAATCGAAGACCCTTTAATGCTTCATGGCGGCCGGCAAACCTATCAACGCAACATTTTAACGGTCGAACGGGAAAATATCCCCTCATCGCCCGATGTGAACGCTATGCTGCCTTCCGATATTGCCGTTTTTTTAGAACCTTCCCCTCTTATTCAGTCCGACGATCCGCTCATAAAAACTCAGGTGGCGAAAATCATTCAACCCGACGATTATCCTGACCAGAAAGCACGAAAAATCATAAACTGGATTTATCGCAATATCGAAAAAAAACCCGTTTTCTCCATACCGAACGCTCTTGAGGTGCTGCAAAACAGGTCCGGGGATTGTAATGAACATGCCGTCCTTTCTGTGGCGATGTTGCGCTCCGCGGGAATTCCCGCGCAAACGGAAGCCGGACTTGTGTACATGCGCGGCCGTTTTTATTATCACGCCTGGTGTGTCCTCTACCTGGATGGATGGCTTACCTCCGATGCTGTTTTTAATCAGTTTCCGGCAGATGTTACGCATATAAGACTGATCCGTGGGGAAACCAGCGATCATATCAATTTAATAGGTGTTATCGGAAAAATAAAACTGGAGATATTAGAGCAGACGAAATGATTCAATTATCTGATTTAACAAAAGATTATGGGACCACTCTAGCGGTGAATAAGCTCAGTCTGAAGGTCGCGGCCGGTGAAATTTACGGTTTTATCGGACCCAACGGAGCCGGTAAAACAACAACAATAAGAATGATGGGCGGTATCCTAGCACCCACTTCGGGAAAAATCATAATCGGGGGGATGGATATGTCGAAACATCCCGTCGAAGGCAAAAAAATCATCGGTTTTGTTCCGGACAGACCTTTTCTTTACGAAAAATTAACGGGGATGGAATTCCTCCGTTTTTGTTCCGATTTATATGACGTAGATCGTGATCTATTTCCCGAAAAAGCCATAAATCTATTACAGCAATTCGCCCTCTGGGACTGGGCTGACGAATTAATCGAAGCGTATTCGCACGGCATGAAACAGCGGCTGATCATTGCTGCCGCCCTTCTGCATGAGCCCAAAGTCCTGATTATTGATGAGCCGATGGTAGGGCTTGATCCTGAAGCCGTTCACATGGTTAAGGACATTTTAAAAGAACTGGCTGCCCGTGAAACAACAGTTTTTGTCTCCACCCACACGTTAAGTATCGCCGAAGACTTATGCCATAGAATAGGCATGATTCATAAAGGCGCCCTTTTGGCTGAAGGCAATATTGATGAATTGAAGAATATTGCGAAACTCGGCGAAGCCAGACTTGAAGAAGTTTTTCTGACCATCATTAAAGAAAACTCATTTATATGAATACTATCGTTTCCTTATTAAAACCACGTCTTTTATCATCGATCAACAGCCTGCGTCATGGCAACAAAAGAAACAACTGGTCACGCGTTTTAATGTACGGCGCCGTGGGAATGGTTTTCTGGCTGGGTGTCTTTGGCTTGTTTTACCGAATTTTGGCATATTTCCAGAATGTTCAGGATTTCGGAGACATTCTGGCGATGAAACTCCTCTCGATGATTATCATTACTTTCTTTGCCCTACTCATTTTCAGTAATATCATAAATTGTCTCGGCCATATGTATCTGAGCCAGGACCTTCCTCTGTTGCATTCACTGCCTGTGTCATCAAAAGATATTTTCTTTTCACGCTGGCTTATCAGTTCATTTGACAGTTCATGGATGATCGTCGCTTTCAGCATTCCGATTTTTTTGTCTTACGGATTAATTTATCAGGCGCCGGCCGTTTATTATTTTATTTTTTTCTCGACCATGATTTTCATGTGTCTTATCGCTTCCGCATTAAGCGGATTTCTGGTGTTATTAGGAGCCCGAATACTGCCTGCCGGACGAATCCGGACGATTCTGATTATTCTGGGCGTCATCATGGTCATCATTATCATTCTTTTCCTGCGCCTGATGAGACCGGAGCAACTGGTTAATCCTGATAGTTTCGCATCGGTTGTTCTTTATCTCAATTCCCTGCAAACGCCGGATTCTCCGCTTTTGCCCACGACATGGATTACCGACACCATCAAAGCGGCTTTGAACAACAAACCGGATATTTATTGGCTTAACATTGCTCTGACCGTAACCTTTGCTTTTATGCTGATTTTTATAAACAACATGGCTGCTCAAAAAATATATTTTCCCGGTTTTTCAAAATCACAAACGACCCCCCGTCGGCTTTTTGAACCTTTAAAATACAGGCGATTTCATTGGGAAAATCTCCTGAATTTCCTTTCACGTGAATCCAAAGCTTTTGCCGTTAAGGAAATAAGAACTTTTTTCAGAGATTCATCGCAATGGCCGCAATTATTTCTCATGGCGGCATTAATCGTAATCTATTTATATAATTTCTCCGTTTTACCGCTTCAGAATTCACCGATCAAAACTGTCTTTCTTCAAAATTTATTTTCTTTCCTGAACATTGGATTGGCGGCATCAGTGCTTGCGGCAATTTCAGCACGCTTTGTTTTTCCGGCGGTAAGTATGGAAGGTGAAGCCTTCTGGATTGTGCGTGCGGCGCCGCTGAACATGAGACATTTTCTTTGGATTAAATTTTTTCTGTATTACATCCCCTTGATCATATTGGCGGAAGTGCTTGTAATCACATCAAATTGGTTGCTAAAAGTATCTCCGTTTATGATGATTCTTTCCGGCATTACTGTTTTTTTTCTCGTCCCGGGGATTGTCGGGATTGCGATCGGGTTAGGAGCTGTTTATAATGATTTCAAATCTGAAAACCCCGCAAATGTTGTAACAAGTTTCGGGGGGCTTCTTTATATGATTCTGAGTTTTGGATTAATTGCAGTGGTGATCATTCTGGAAGCCGGCCCGGTATATCAAATTTTTATGGCTGACTTTAGAGGAGACAGCCTATCATTCATGCAAATAATATGGACGATTTTTTCTTTCGGCCTCGCTTTGCTTCTCTGCATTTTTGCAACAATTTATCCCATATTTCTCGGACAAAAACATTTAGATGCTCGGTAAATATTTATTTTCCGCATTTCCATATTGATTCTTGAGATCATAGAAGCTATTGAAAATAAGCGCTAATTAACAAAATTGTCTTGATTTTACTGACTAAATAAGCTACGTTATGCAAAAATAAAATTAAATTCTACAGTCTTTCGCTAAGGCTCTGAATGTTAAGTATTTTTCAATTGTACGAGATAATGGTTTTTCAGAAAGTTACGGATAACAAGGAACAGAAGAGACTGATTATTTCTTATGTATTCAATTTTATAAATGATAAAGTTATTTTATGAGAATGCATCTTAATGACTTTGTTATTTTAGGATCATCAGGAGCAATATGGAAAAAATTTGTATAGTTAAGAGGCGCAGAGAATACACACAACCCGATGTAAAAGTTACGATAACGCAACCGGAAATTAGTGAAAATAACACTCCGGAAGCCGTTGTCAGCAATGTCATGCCGGAACATAAAACCGAGTTATTCGATAGAAAAAAACAGGACGTTCATATTACATCCTCCCAGACGGAAACGAACAAAATCTTTGTTTCTGAAGTTATGTCAAATAACATAGCGACTGACACCCATTCTGACGCTGTGGGTAAAAAAATTGTGGAAGAATTTGTCGACAGGTCTTCTTCAACCATTTCTATTACGATGACAAAAGAACAGTCGGAACTTTTAAAGCAGTCCGAATATATAAAGGAATTATTGAACGGCATCAAAAATGATCCGGCATTGGATATTAAAATGACGCCCGATGGCCGACTTTCTTTGAATTATCGCTTTAAAGATTCCTTAATGATGAGAATGCTGTCCCCGAACCAAGTTTGTCAGATGCTTCAGGTGAGCCGTAGTTTTTTACAAAAAGTTATTCACGAAAATAAAATTAAAAGTTACAAAGTAGGAAGGATGAGACGCTTTTTACTGGAAGACATTCTGGATTATTTGAGCAGAGATAATGACTTGTCTCAATTTAACAATAACCAGTAATATTAATCGTTCATGAATGATGGAAGAATAAACGTTGTAGATTTTTAGGCAGTTTATTAGGAGAAGAAAGATGTATAGTGAATTTTGGAATTTAACCAAACCACCTTTCGACAATGTTCCTGACGCTTCCATGTATGTTGATTGCCATGAATCCATGGAAAATGTTATTGCCGAAACAATCTACGCCATTAAAGAAGGCAATGAATGTCTCACGGTTATCGTCGGGGAAGTCGGTCTAGGAAAGACGCTTTCGCTTCGCGTGATCATCGATTCGCTGGAACCGGAAAAATACAAGGTGGCGTTGATAACCAACCCCGCTCTTTCTTTCGTTCAACTACTTCGAGAAATCATCGGTCAGATAACCGGCAAACAATGTGAAGTGAAAAATAAAGTCGATTTACAGGAAATGTTCAATCGCCTTCTGTTCCAAACCGCAGACCAGGGTAAAAAAATTGTCATCGTTATTGATGAAGCTAACGTTTTATCCCCAACCAATCTCGATGATCTGCGACTTCTGACAAATATGCAGGATGATGAACGCAATCTCTTCACTCTGCTGCTCGTCGGCCAAATGGAATTTGCTAAAACCCTGGAACATCCGAAAAGAGCCAATTTGTTTCAGCGAATAGGGACGTATGGTCACTTGGAAAAACTGCCCTCCGAAGACGCCGTCAGAAATTACATTGAAGCAAGGCTGAGGCTTGCCGGTACGCAAAGAAAAATTTTTGATGATGATGCCATTCCCGTGATTTGGGAATTTTCAGAACACGGGATACCAAGGCTGATTAACAAAATATGCAAGCTCTGTCTTAAAGCGGGAGAAACCAACGAATTTGAAACGATATCCGGTGAGGTTGCCGTTCAAATTGCTGATCGTTTCCAAAAATTGAGCAAAACATCTCTTCCAAAACGTCAAATGCAGAGTGCGGCAGCAACTGAGCCTTCTGAAACAGGTGCTAAAGAGGCGGATGCGGGGAAATTATCTAAAACGCCCAAAACCGCCATGCCCAAGCGAGAAGCGCCTTCGCTGAAAGTTCCTGAAACGCCGATTCCGCCTCAGATGGAAGAACCCGCGCCCGTAAGGCCAAGAATGATGACACCTGAAGAGCCGCCCGTAACGCCGGCTCCGTCCCCGATAGAAGAGCCTGCACCGGTGAGAACGCGGCCCCTCATGCCTGAGCAACCTCCGATAAGACGCCCTCTCCATCCGCAGATGGAAGATCTCAAGCCTCAGATAGAAGAACCCGCGCCCGTAAGGCCAAGAATGATGACACCTGAAGAACCGCCCGTAACGCCGGCTCCGTCCCCGATAGAAGAGCCTGCACCGGTTAGGCCGAGGGTGCTATCTCATGAAGATCAGCCTGCAAGGCCGATACCGGTTCCCATGGAAGAACAAATTCCTGTGCGCCCGAGAACGGTTCCGCTCGCAAAATCTTCCGGAAATTTTGTGCCGATTCAACAAGGTTCACCTGTTGCTAGAACGTCTGATAACAATATTCCTGAGTCAGAGCAAGAGCGATACACCGAAGAAGTTCACGATGAACCGTTATCACATCAGCAGCAGGAGGATTTCGAGGATGTCATAATAGGAAAACAGAATATTAAATTGGCTATTCCTTCTCATATTATAAGACAGGCGCAAATGACAAGCCCTGAAAATAAAAATAAACTAGCCGGATATTGGTCGGCTCAAATTCTCAAAGGAAATCCGAACATCATGCACGCGTCCATGTCTGACCCGGTTGCCTTGTGGTTTGAAGTCAAGAATATTATCCTGCAGAAGTTTAACAGCACATCAAACACACGCTCGGCTGCTACGTCATTATGAAAGCCCTGAATGATGAATTTTGGAAAAAAGAATGCTCGAAGAAAATCGTTCTAATGCATATCCAGCCGGTAAAAAGCTGACTATCTGCCGACGAAACAAATCCATTGAAAAAGACACTTCTTCACCCGATGATTACTTCAATTGGGGCCTTATCCATCTGGACAATAAAAATTATGATGGTGCTTTGGAATGTTTTCAAAAACTGACGGAATTCGAACCGGGCAATCCTAGAAATTTCATAAATTTGGGATATATTTATGAAAAGATGGACATGTTGGATTCCGCAAAAAAGAGTTACGAAAAAGCATTAACCATCAATAATGATTTCATTGAAGCCCTCATCAAGATCGGTCACATATTTGAACTGCAGGGAGATTATCACAACGCCGTAGGACAATACACCAAGGCGATCGAGATAGATCCGCGGGATACCGAACCCCGTTTTTGTCTGGCGTCCTTATACGACAGACATGATATGTACGACGAGGCTGCGGAAGAATATGAAAATATTATCGAGATGAATCCCAAGCATACAAAGGCTCTCCATAAGTTAGGGAGAATTCACTTTCAGAACGGCGATTATGCGTTGGCTTTGAAAAACTTTCAAACCATTTTAAAATTGGAACCGGAAAACACCGACGCTTGGAACGATCTGGGCTCTGTCTATGAAATTACCAATAATTTTCTTCAGGCTATTTCTTCTTATCGCAAGGCTCTTAAAATCAATCCCTTCCACGAAGAAACCAATTATAATTATGCCAATGCGTATTTTTCTTTATTCCTGAGAAATCCTAATATTGTAAATATCGGGGATATCATCGAACGGCTCCAACTGGTCCTTTCTCAAAATCCTAATAACGAAAAAGTCCGAGAGCTTCTGGCTAAAATCAAAGCATCCTGACCCTTGAAAAAACATAAACCTACGATGGCTCGCATATTATTTCTTGAGTTCCGCGTCCGGAGAACGCAGATAGAGGGGAACAAATGTATCCGCGTCCAGCAGTTCTTTTCTTTCGTATTTCTCTCGTCCGAGGAAACAAACCGATGAAGCCCGAATATACTGATGCGACGAAGGAAGAATTGTGATATTTTTTCCGGTCATAGCCGGAAAGACATCCCTATACTTAACAACCCCGTCTCCTAAAATAATCATTTTCTGATGACGGTCATATTGAATATCACCTGGGTTCATGATGCTCTCTTGTTCCACCTGCTCAGGAATACCGTTTTGATCGAACTGAAAGCATGCGGTATAAACCTGTCCCCGGCCGGCATCCATGACCGGATAGATCAATGTTGAATGCATGCCTGCATTGCAGGCCAAAGCCGCCAACGAGGAAATACCGACTGCCGGTTTTCCCGTGGCCAGCATAAATCCTTTCATCGTGCTCGCTCCAATTCGCAAACCGGTGAAAGATCCCGGACCGATGGTACAAGCAAACAAATCAAACTCGGATATTTTTATTCCCGTTCTGAGACAGGCCTGTTCGATGCCGGGCAAGAGTACTTCAGAATGATTCAACCCAATATTGATGAGGGATTCGTAAAGGACTGTATTATCCTGCAACACGGCCACAGACGCCGTTTTCGAACTGGTATCAAATGCTAATATCAACATGACTTATTTGAATATTTTTAAAATATCATTAATGATCTTGATATTGAGCCTTTCAATATCGATGAAGATGACAAAAAGCATC
>JASEHT010000219.1 GCA_030018675.1 Smithella sp. | reverse complement strand
CGTCTGATATGGGATAGGTCTGCCGCCTGATGCTGTCACGTTTGGGTCACCCGAGTAACAGAAACCCTCAATCGCGTTCGGGTCTAGTGGTGCATAAGCTGTGACAGTAAAAGTCTCGGCTTGACTGAATATGTTCTCTAGTTCCTCAATCCGCTGCTGTAGTTCATCCATCCGCTCCTGCTCGATGTGTTGTAGGAAGTCCTTTGTTTGGGTGGGTGGTTCGTATTCTTGAAGCAGGCGGGCGTTGTGGATGAGTCCGTTTAGCGCGGTGAGCAGGACGATGATGGCGCAGAGGGTGAGCAGGTAGAATAGGGCTAGTAGGCGGTTAGTCATGGCTTCACCTCTTTTAGCGCCTTTTCCGCTTCCCCGATCTCCACAATCAGCTTACGGTATGCGTCATACTGCTTTAACTGTTCTTCGTAAGATGCGGTGGCAAACCATGCGTCTGCCTTTTTGATGCGCTCTTTTAGTTCGTCGTATCGTTTTTGAGCTTCACTCAACTAGTCCACCTCCCACGGGGCCGGTTCTTCTTCGCGCCAGATTTTAGGCTTGTCTCTGTACTCCCAGCTATAAGCCTTGTCCTTTGCAAGCGGGTCTGTCGGAAGGTAAAACCGCTTACTTTTTTCATCGAACGCCAGCCCTATTCTCTCGTTTTTTACGGAACCGTCGTCGCGGCATTTTGTGATTTTGAGTATGGCACTTACCTGGTCTTTTTTCTCTGTATTGCGCTTGATGTGAAACACATTATCGGCCCGGTCTGTAATTTCAGAACTGCCACTTACAGAGTCGTTTTCATCCTCTTCTTTGCCTTTTTTGGGATGCGCTACAAGGTGGACATGGACATTGTGGGCTTTTGCGAAATGTACCAACTCACCGACAAAGTTTCCCTGCCGCCGGTAATAGTTTGAATCCTTGCCTTCGGGGATCCGCGCCGTCATAAGGTTATCAACTAAAAACATTTTGCAATCAAATCGTTTTGCGGCGTAAGTGAAAACCTTGATTATTGTATTCTCTTCTGTGTTCTCCCATCTGACCGTATTGTCATACAGATACATGCGGCCCCTGTACCACTCGCGCAGCCTGTCATGAATATCGCGCTCCAGGTAATAATATTGCTTGCCTGTTTGCGGGTCTATTTTGTCTTGCAGGTATTTGTCCCCGGCAGCCTGTTTATGTAGCCAGTCCTGGAATCTGTTTGCTGTTAATTCGCCGGAATATGCGCAGCATGTCACTCCCTCATTGATAGCCTCTAAAATCATCTGCCCTAAAAATGTTGACTTCCCTTCCCCACGCTTACCCGTCCATATTGACAGTTCCCCTAATCCAAACCCGCCGATAGCCTTGTCCAGCCATTTGATGTTTGTTTTTATCCTCGGCTCGTCAAGCGGGTCTTTCGGCACAACGTCGGCAAGTTCGATAATCCCTTCCATTGGCACGGGTTTTGCTTTTTCAATGGCTACCCTTACTGCGTCTGTGCCGTGTCGGTAAAGCAGTTCGTTTGCGTCTTTACACTCGCTTGTTGCTATATAGCACCGTTCTTCCCCTAGCTTCTTGCAGAGGGTGTCAATCATTTTTCTGCCGGGTTCGTCGTTGTCTCCGAAGAGGATGATTTTATCGAATTGCTCTAACCACTCCCAGCAGTTATCAATCCAGGCGAATTGACTTGCACCGGAAGGAACAGAAGTCGCGTTTGGTATTCCTGCCTCTGCAACACTTAAGGCATCAATCTCTCCCTCGGTGATAATAAGGGGCTTCGATGTATCACAAAGGTGCATACCCAGTAAAATATCTTTACCCCCCTGCTCCCGCCACGCCTTGCGCTCTCCTTTCTCAACCTTTCGGGCCGGTCTATATTTAATCAGCCAAAGTTCGTTTTTTTCATCATGGTAAGGAAATGCAATATTCCCGTCTTTTTCGCTGATTTTGTAACGGTCAATCGTCGTTTTCGATATTTTCCGCAAGGCTAAATACTGCTCGACTTTCGATGTGGGCTTACTTATTTTTGCTTGTGGCCTGATGTATTCAGGCTTTTGTTCGCGCTCGATATTAAAATGTTTTAGTAGTGTAGAGAATCCACCTTCCTGCCCGCAGTTTTTGGAACGAAAACATTTAAATCGCCCGGTTTCAAGGTTCATAAAGAAACTGTGCTTATCTTTGCCGCCGCCATGACAGAACGGACACCAAAGAGGGTTCGCCTCACCATTAACCGTTTTGTAATTCGGCAGATATTGGTCTGCAAAATCTCTCGGGTTCATATCTTCAACTCCCTTTCCTCTGACGGCAGCGACGGTTGTTTCTTTTTCGCCCAATTATAGGCGTTCTGCATCCATGTCCGAAGCTGGGAACGTGGGTTTGAGTTTTGCTTTAGCGGATTATCCCTCTTATTGTCCCGCCACTTCTTAAACTCGAAAACAAGGTCTATAATCGGATAATCAACTGCGAACGTTCTTACCATGTCTAAATCTTTCTCGAAACTAAACGGGTATAGAGGAATACTTTTTAGCACCGACAAGATTTCCCGTTCATCAAAAGAAGAGGCGGCAATTCCTTCTGCTTCTGTATCTGTTTCTGCTTCTGTATCTGTTTCTGGAATCGAAGGGGTTTCGATAGGGTATTGATAGGGTATTCCCATCTCTGCACAAAACTCCAAATAGTCCTTATCTGCGGTATTCTCTTTGAGTTTAGCAATAAAACAGTCTATCAGTTTAGTTTCTGGAACCTCTTTTAATCTCTTTGCTGCGCCTATCGCTTGCTTTGGCCCCTTCACCGGGTTATATTTGAGAAAGTTTTTTATCATTACCACATCGCCATCTTTTGCAATCAGCCCTGCGTTTGACAATATCGCCTGCGCTGCGTCGTGCTTGCTTTCATTCCATTGCAGGTCATGGAGAACGTACATTTTTGGGAGAAAGAACACCCCGCACATATTGCCGTGTGGCGAAGTAATTAAGTATATAAAAAGCATCCGTGCATCGTCATTTAAGGAACGTATTTTTTCATCGTGCCATATTCTGGCTGCTACATTGGAATACCGGCTCACTTCGCCACCCCCACGGGTTGCCTTGCTTCTTCTAGCCACATCCCGAAAGTTTTCCAAAATTCTTCGGCGCATCTAAACGGGTCTTGATAAATCTCCTGCCCGGTAAAGTGTTGCGTTTTGTAGCCGTGTCGCTGGAATAACCTGTCGCGCTTTTTGTCCCGGCGGGCCTGCTCTTTTGTTTTCTCGTGGAAGTTGTGGCCGTCACATTCCAGCACCACCTGCACCAACCGATCATCGTCATAAATAAAGAAGTCTGCCCGGTAATCGTTGCCATCAAGTGTAAATTCATGCTGCGGCAATACTGTGATGTTGTCGGTTTTAAGTCTCCGCATAATATCCCTGATGTTTTCCCACAGGCAGAGATAAAGAATTTTCTCAATAGGCGATTCGCAAAAACGAAGCGGTATTAACGTTGCGGCTTCTTTCTGCAGCATAATAATCTCCAGTATCTTTAAAACGCGCTGTTCTGTTTCTTCTTCAATCATCCTGTCGCGCAATATCCTGCGCTCGTATTCAAGAAGATCGGTTAAGTTTTGCTCCATGCGGCACCTCCAGGTATATTTATCCCGTTAAAAGTATATAATAGTATGCTATACTCTCAATACCATTCTAACAAACATTCGTTCGGGTGTCAACACTGACTTGACTATATATTACTGCGAATGTTATACTTTAAGCGGGAGGGATGAAAAATGGCACTTGCCAACATGAAAAATATTTACTGTACTGTTGATGAGGAATTATTGAAAAAGATAGACGAATACCGGCGCACCCAAACCCCTATACCCAGCCGATCCGAAGCCATCCGCCAACTCATAGAGAAGGGACTCGCCCCCAACTAGGGGGCTTTTTCTTTGCCCACCTTCTCAAACTCAATCACCCAAACCCAAGGATTCTGCTCCCAGCCGTAACCCCTGCCGGAATAGATGCCATCCCACAACACAGCGAACCTCTCAACCGCAAACTTATCTAGCTCATGCCCAAGCGCAAAACTTCCACAAGGCAGTAGCCCTTCATTTATCGCCCCTTCTTCCGTTATCTCCTGCAGCCTCTCAACCCTAACCCCTGTC
>JASEHT010000218.1 GCA_030018675.1 Smithella sp. | reverse complement strand
CGTCATGCTGATAGGGAATATCCGAAGGCGCGATTCTCTCCAGCGCCTGTTTCAAGTCCTGCAACACGCCGGATTCATATTCAATCGTCGTGATGGCGCCGGTTGAACCGGGGCAGAAAACCGTCACCAGACCTTCCGTAATTGAAGCGTCCTTGATAATCAAACGCACCAGGGGCGTCATATCGATAATATCGCCAAAGCCTTTTGTGTTAATCGAAATCGTTGCAGTAAAAATATTGACCTCCGCTGTTTTATTTGTGAATAAGAATAAGAAATTATCCGTGGCCTGTCAACATCAATTGCCAAACGCTTGGGAATTCACAGCGGCGAAGCACCGAGAGACTCTCTTAAATCATCATCAAATTACGCCAACGCCCAAACCATCGTTCCCAGGAAATTCTTGACATAAAAGCGCGGCTCCCATAAACTCATCATCATTGAAAACAAGTTCTTAACAAAAATACCCTGCGTAGATGAAATAATGTGAGAAGTCCTTTTCGAATATAACCGAACCAAAGGAGTTTTTCATGAACGAGTATAATAATCGAAAGCACATCCGGTATCCTTCAGAAGCGAACGAACTGGTCACCATCCACTATATGGAAGATGGCAGCAAGACCATGGGCCAGCGCGTGGGTCTCGGCGAAAATGAAAGTTTTCATGGCTGCTGTGTTGTTTTTGTGGGCCCCGTCAATTTAAAAAAGGGCCAGGCTGTCCTTTGCGAAAGCCGCACACTGCCCAAAGTCAAAGCCAAAGTCGCCTGGGTTAAAAAGCTGGACCACCAGATCACCAAGGCAGGCTTCTCTCTTACCGAATAAAAAAACAAACCTTGTTCCGGTGGGCTACGCCCCTTGACCGGGGGAATAACAAACCGCGTCACTAAACTTTTCCATCGGATGTTATTGCAATGATGAGAAGCGTTGCCACCGTTCCATACTTCGCGACGAACTCAAAAAGCGCGGTGCGCCCGTCAAGTAACCCGTAGACCAATTCCCTCTTCGTGAGCACTTAAATCTATTCCCGGCGTTATGCTAAACCAGATGCAGGGCTTTCGGGGGCGTCATTCTCAGCCGACATAGATGGGAAAACGACAATCTTATTCCTACCGGTCTGCTTGGCATGATAGAGGGCTTTGTCTGCACAGGCGACAATGTCGTCCGGCCTTGTGTTAAAATCAGCAACACTGCACATGATGCCGGCGCTGATGGTTGTAGCGAACTTCTTACCCTGATGATAAAGAATTAAAAATTCAATATTTTGCCGGGCCTGCTCAGCCAGTTGCATGGCCTGTTCGGCATTAGTACCCGGGAGCAGCACAATAAACTCTTCCCCTCCGTACCGGGCGACAATATCATAATCCCTTTTGAATACAGCGCTCAGAGTTGCCGCCGTGTTCGTCAAAAAATCATCGCCGGCCTGATGGCCGAAAGTGTCGTTGATATTTTTAAAATGATCAATGTCGAAGATAATGACGGAAAGAATGGACTGATTGCGTCCCGACCGTTTCCATTCCAGATCAAGCGCCTGATCAAAAAACCGCCGGTTATAAAGACCGGTCAGGACATCCGTATTGCTCAGAAGCGCCAGTTCCTGGGATTTCAATTCCAGCAAATGTTCATTTTCAAGAGCATCCCAGTACTCGCGGTTCCCTCTATATGTGATAATCATCAAGTAAACAGAAAACAAAATAATCAATATGGCAAGCGTTGTATTTGATTTGCTTACAAGCATGGGAACAGCGCCCGGCATCAGCATGGATAAATTGTAAATAATAGCCAGCTTCCTGTTCGGTATAAACGCTACCACACCGCCGGCGCAAAGGCCGCATATCAAAACAGGCATAAGCAGTTGCACGGCATATTCGTCTTTCTGAATCATAATCGCAGCAAAGGCCATGCCCCACACCAAGGCCGAAGCAATAACGCTGATATAAAAAATATTTCTGTTCAACGTCTCGTAACGTTCACCCATTTTTTCGGAAACAGACATGTGCACAAGCCGGAAAAGGGAAACACCCAGCATCGACACAAGAAACAACACGGAAAAAAACAGATGTTTTTGATAATAATTGTTATCAAGGACAATAATTAATGCCAAGATCATATAAAAGAAAATTCCGAACGTGGAACGTTTCTTCAGATCCTGTAAAACCCGTTTATTCACTTTGTGACGTTCAAATGTCATAAGTCGCTCTTCTTGTCTTTTTAAATTTTGATCATTGGCGAGCTTCTTAACACGAAAAATTTCTATCTGCCAATTAAATGTTCGGCGCGAAAAGGAATATCTTGACTTAGAAAAAGCCGGTTCCTATAATCAGCCTTAAGGCGCTGGTGTATTAGAAAAACATCAAACAACCGGAAACTTGGAGGGTTGGAATGCAGCAAAAACCCACCACCAAAAACAATCTGTTTTTTACCCATCCTGCCATCGCGAAGGAATGGCATCCCAGCAAAAACAGCAGCCTCTCGCCGAGAGACGTCACCTTGATTGCCAACCGGAAAGTGTGGTGGTTGTGCTCGAAAGATCACGTATGGGCGGCCTCGGTCAACGAAAGAATACGCGGCAGTAATTGCCCCGTCTGTGCCGGCGGAAAAGTCGAAGAAGAAACCATACCTCAAGAAGCCGCTCAGCCGCTGGCGGAGGAAACGATTTCCGCAAAAGAAGAAATACCCAAAGACAAGAGCAGAAAAAAACCTTTAAAAGAACAAATCAGTGCCGAAAACTGTCTGCAAAAAACAAATCCGCAACTGGCCGCCCAATGGCATCCCACGAAAAACGGCATCTTCACGCCGAAGGACGTAACCGCTTTTTCCCGCGACATAGCGTGGTGGAAGTGTCCCAAAGGCCACGAATGGAGCGCGCCCGTAAACGCCCGCAGCAACGGACAGGGCTGTTTTTATTGCAACTACATGGAACGGCGCAGACATCATTGATTTGTTGAGGCCGTTCAATCCCCGATAACCTTTGGCTATTGGAAACTATCCCCGAAGCGAAGCGTAGCGGGACAGCCTAATCCCCTAATCTCTTAACCTAAAACCTATCGTGAGGCTCGTTGACTATAGGAAACGTTAGCCGAACTATCCTAGGAGCGTAGCGACGTAGGAGAACATTTTACTCTTTCCCTTTCCCCTGGTCTTTTCCATGCACGCTTCCCATTTCTTTCTTGACACACAAAAACCTTCTTCATATACTCCGCCTCCTGAATTAGAATATTTTTTTGATTATTCATAAGAGGTGACATTTGAATATCACCATACGATTCGCACCACATCCAAAACGCTTGCTAAGCATCGCCTTTCAGGCCTTTGTCATTTTGATAATATTATTGTCCTGCATGACCTTTCCTATGGCATTACAAGCACAGGAAAACACCGTTGAAAATAAAGCCTACGTGGTTTTGCTGCATGGTCTGGGACGCACGCACTGGACGATGTGGTTTCTGGAACATAACCTCAAGAAACAGGGTTATGAAGTAATCAATCAATCTTACCCTTCCACAAAATATACGATTGATAATCTGGCGAAAGAGCTCGGGAATACCGTTGAGCAGCGCTGCACTGATCCCCAAAGACCTGTGCATTTCGTTACGCATTCTCTCGGGGGAATCGTCTTGCGCCACTATCTGGCAGGACATCCATCCATAAACCTTGGCCGTGTCGTAATGCTCGCACCACCAAATCAAGGCAGTGAATTGGCCGATATTTTTCAAGAGAACTCCCTGATAACCTTCTTTGGCGGTCCGGTTATCAAACAATTAGGCACCTGCCCAACCTCTATTCCCAACCAGCTCGGCACAGTCTATGGAGAAGTCGGTGTCATTACGGGAGATAAATCACTCAATCCCCTGTTCTCTTATCTTATTCCCGGCAAAGATGATGGAACGGTGTCCGTGGAAAGCGCCAAAGTAGCGGGTATGCGGGATTTTCTCGTGGTACACCGCAGCCATACTTTTATCATGAACAGCACTGAGGTTATTATTCAGGTGCTTAATTTTCTTCAACAGGGCAAATTTATACACAATCAAATATCAGGTTAGGCAGATCATATGCAATTATCAACATGTCTAATCCCCTAATCTTTTACCTTTCACTATTCACCTTTCACACTTCAC
>JASEHT010000217.1 GCA_030018675.1 Smithella sp. | reverse complement strand
GGGAAGCCGTCCTGGTCGGCTTTGGCGGCAAAGGCCAGATATTTGCGATTTGCCTGTGATTCTCCGGCAAACGCTTCTTTCAAATTATCTTCAGATTTCGACATAAATTTTCCTCCGGTTATGGTTATTGGATTTATTTGTTAATTAACAAATAATCCGGATGGTCTCAAGCGAAAAAAAGAGAAATTCATTAATCTTTGAGTTTCATATTGAAGGTCGAAAATTCCCCTGATTCTTTCGACATCAGCTGCAGACGAAGCACCTTTGCCGACTTTGCTTCTCCCGGATAAAAAATGAACCCATAAGCGAGTTCGCCCGGTTTTATGGCCCGATAATGGAGAGAACGGGATTGCAGATCATGCTTGATTCTGGATTGTACATCCGCGTAATGGGCTTCAAAGCCGTAAGCGCCGCCGGAAACAATTCCCGCTGCTCCGCCGATAGCAGCGCCCTTGCCGAGCGCTTCCCCGACATTTGTTCCCGTCACAATGCCGATGGCGGCGCCGATAACCGCTCCGGCGGCTCCCAGAAGTAAACCGCTTTTAGTGGCTTCCGGAAATATTCTGCCCCATTCCGTGGCTTTGGAGATGCGATCATAAGCAAGCTTCTGGTCAAGAATCGGCCAGACATTGCTGTCTTGATCAATTAAGAAAGTCTGACTGGGAATAATCACCAGAGAATGATTGCCGGTGTTATCAAAAACAACCTGCACGGGAAGAATTCCCGCGCCTCTGATATCAAAGCCGAACACTTCTCGCGCTTCTTTAGCCGTGTTGAAACTTCTGGCAGCGATGGTCGCCCCTTGAAAAGAGACCGCGTTTTGTGTGTTTTCCGGTAACTTGAAGGGCGCGACCTGTCTTTCGTAACTTGCGCATCCGCTCAATATAATGAAAATAATCGAAACGATGATTGTTGTAAAATATTGCTTTCGGATCATCATCAAATTGCCTCCTTGATTATTTATTGCAATAATATTCTGGCAAAGTTGATGCAAAACCTCAAGAAAAATCCATCAAAGGAATCAAAAGAAAACATCTTTATCGTCTCACTTTATGGTATATAATCAAGCGGTTCGTATTGGATCGTCGGCATCTGGTATTTTATCTTTTGAGGCATCGAATGATTCGTCTTCTGAATAACCGCAATTTCATTTTTTCTTTGGCCGTCATAGGGGGGCTTATCTTTCCTCAAGCTTCTCTATGGACAAAATCATTCATGATACCGGCGCTGGCGCTGGTCATGACACTGGCGACTATTCATGTTCCGAATGATTATTTTCTGAATCCCAGGGCGATTCTCAAGCCTTCGCTTGCCGGAATACTGATGACTTATCTGGTTCTTGGCGGTGTCATTCTAATTTTTTCGGTGTTGGTGATTGACGATAGAAATTTATGGATTGGATTTGTGCTCATCGCTGCCGCGCCGCCGGCGGTTGCTGTGCTTCCTTTTACCGTTATTCTGCAAGGCAATATTTCTTACACGTTGTCAGGAACCGTGGCATCCTACCTTGCCGCCTTGCTGATCATGCCGCTGGCTTTCTGGGCATTCATCGGGACGGGCTTTGATGATCCGTACAAGCTTATCCGGATCATGCTTTTGCTGATTGTCCTGCCGGTGGTTTTGTCCAGGTTGGTTCTTTATTTCAAATGGCAGGAAAAGCTTGTGCCCGCGCGCGGGCTGCTGACCGACTGGGGATTTTTTATCGTTTTGTATTCCATGGTCGGCGTCAACCGCGATTTGATTTTTAGCCAACCGTTCACAGTTTTGCCGATAGCGGGAATCGTATTTACCTCGACATTTGTTTTGGGAGGGACCATACAAAAGGTATGTCGTATTTTCAAAATGGATGGGGGAAAGATCACAAGTTTTGTTCTTCAGGGCACTTTAAAGAATCAGGGCATTGCCGGCGGACTCGCCATTACGCTGTTTGAAAAAGAAGCCGCGCTTCCTTCCGCTGTCTATAGTATCTTTATGTTTCTTTACATTATGTGGCTTGATTGGCAAAAACGTAAAACGCAAATTATGAAGGAGACATAGGATAAGACCTTCGTGGAATGAATGTTGGTTATGATAAACTATGAACCGTATTGTTCCTTGATCCATGTCTGATAAGCGCCCGTTTTTATGTTTTCCACCCATTGGTTCTGATTTAAATACCACTCGACGGTCTTGCGCAGCCCTGATTGGAATGATTCCCGCGGGGACCATCCCAATTCATTTTTTATTTTGGTGAAGTCAATCGCGTAACGGAGGTCATGCCCGGGCCGGTCTTTAACGAAGGTGATTAAATGACGACGCGGTGCGTTGTCGGCAGCAGGCCGGATTTCATCAAGAATATCGCAAATCAACCGGACGATAGCAATGTTTTCCATTTCCGCGTTACCGCCGATGTTGTATGTTTCGCCGATTCGTCCGGATTGCATGATGGTCCAGATTGCTTCACAATGGTCCACGACGTAGAGCCAGTCGCGAACATTTTTCCCATCACCGTAAACCGGAAGTTGTTTCCCTTCGAGAGCGTTGAGAACAATCAGCGGGATGAGTTTTTCGGGAAACTGATAGGAGCCGTAATTGTTCGAGCAGTTGGAAATTGTCACCGGTAGGGCGAATGTTTTATGGTAAGCGCGCGCCAGATGGTCGGAAGCGGCCTTGGAAGCCGAGTAGGGGCTGCTGGGGCGATACGGCGTGTCTTCACGAAAAAGGCCTTCGGAGCCGAGACTACCGTAAACCTCATCCGTACTGACGTGGTGAAATAGTTTAAATTGATCACCGCGCGACTTCGCCGCTTCCAGAAGATTAAACGTACCGACGATATTGGTCTGGATGAAATCCCCGGGAGTTTTGATAGAACGATCAACGTGCGATTCGGCGGCGAAATGGCAGATGGCATCAATGTCATATTGTGAAAATATCGCTTCGAGTTTTCCGGCGTTGCAGATGTCCGCTTTTTGAAAAATGTAACGGGGAGAGAAATTGCCGGCAATATCTTCCAGATTTTCCGGATTCCCCGCGTAAGTCAGGCTGTCCACATTGATTATCCTGCCGGAGAAATTGCTGTTGTTGATTAAAAAGCGGATGAAATTGCTGCCGATGAATCCACAGCCTCCAGTCACCAGCAGATTTTTGAATTCAGCGTTACGTTGATTGTCCGTCTTCATGGGTTTGTGCTCTTTTTATTGATGTTGTGTGCATTATTTCAGGAAACCCTGAATAATCCGGTTAACCGCCTCATCGTAGGTAAGGCCGAGGCTCATTAATTTGGTTAATTGATCATTGGCAATTTTACCGATAGAAGCTTCGTGTGTTAATTCAGCGTCAGGATGCAGGGCTTTCAGCGCGGGCATGGTTTCGTTGGTGCCGTTATCCATGATGATGGCGTCGCATTCGATATGGCCGAAGCATTTCGCCCTGGCTTCCAGATTGGCGTGGAAGATTTGCTTGGAATTCCCTTTCATCACCGACCGGGAAATCATGTTGGCGCGGCTGCCGGAACCATTCAGAATGATATTGTTCTTGGACACCGCCATCTGTTCGCCCTCCGTCAGGACTCTTTCCGTAATCAATAAAAGACTGTCGGGACCGAGGGTGGCTTCGTTTAGGCGGTCGGCTTCATCGACGCCGCTGATTTGCGTCAATTCCATTTCCGCGGTTGCGCTTTCGTCCAGGAAGACTTTCGTTGTCGGATTAAGAACGCGGCGGCCCGTGCCTTCTCCCATGGCATAATGTTTTTCTATGTAAGTTACCCGGGCTTTCCTGCCGACATGAAAATCGTGAATGCCCGCATGGCCTTCGGTTTCGGATGAACCGCAATGAATGCCGCAGCCGGCAATGATCGTTACGTCCGCGTCTTCGCCGATGATAAAAGAATTATAAACAACATCGTAAAGTCCCGCCTGACTCAAAATAACGGGAATATGCACGGATTCGTTTTTCGTGCCGGCTTTGATGGTGACGACGATACCGGTTCCATCGGCGTTGGAGTCGATATCGATATTCGCTGAAACCTGTCTGCTGAGCAGCTTGCCGTTCTTTCGGATATTATACGCTCCTTTGGGCAGACTTTCCAGATCGGCGACTGTCTTTAATAATTTTTTATCTAAGGCATCCAGCATCTTTGTCTCCTTCGCATCTATCAGGATAAGTGCAAATGCTTAAATCCGTC
>JASEHT010000216.1 GCA_030018675.1 Smithella sp. | reverse complement strand
TGAAGAAATTATCCACTATATAGATCTGCTGCTCATCATGACGGTGAATCCCGGATTCGGTGGACAGCAATTCATCGGAAAATCCCTGTCCAAGATAGCGCGGGCCAGAAAAATGCTCGACGCCATGCCGCGCCAGCCGCTTATGGAAGTTGACGGAGGCGTGAACTTAAAAAACATCGGCGATATCGCTCAAGCCGGAGCCGATGTGATTGTCGCAGGCAATGCCGTATTCAGCACCGAAGATTACCGGAAAACCATTACCGCGCTCAAGATGGCCGCAGGCAATTAGACAAGAAACATTTCCCCTGAGTTTTTCAAACGTCTTCCTTCAGGATTTCTCACATTCGTTCGAAGTGACATAAAGGGAAGTCAGAAGTGACACAGAGTACGACCGAAATGACATTTTTTTGTCATCCCCGAATGGGCTTTTCGGGGATCCATAAAATTCCTGGATTCCGGCCTTCGCCGGAATGACGGAGAGGGTAGCGTCTAAGCGACATGCATTGTCATTCCGACCCGGCGTATGAGACTGTGTAACAATCCATTTTCATGTTATTTCGAAGTCCCGCATACGCGGGATCATACTCCGCGAGAAATCTTGTTTTTAATAAACTCAAGGCTTTAAGATTCCTCATCCCGATTCATCGGGATGAGGAATGACATTTTTTTCAATTACGACACAGTCTGGTTATGCCGGGGAGGAATCTTTCTTAGCGGTGTTCAATAAGACCCGTCTCGTTTACTGGCGGTCAGGGAAAAGAGGGCTCCGGATCAGTTTCATTTTCGCCAGACGAAAAGTCAAGGCCGTTTTCAGGCAGCCCACGCCGTACTTCACGCTCCGGCTGAAATTAATGGAGGATGCTTCGGCGAAATAACGGGTCGGACAACTCACTTCCGCGATGGTATAACCGAGCCACACAATCTGCGCCAGCATCTGGTTATCGAAAACAAAATCATCGGAATTGCCGTCCAGCGGCAGCTTCTGCAAAAGCTCGCGGGAAAATGCCCGATAGCCGGTGTGATATTCGGAAAGCTTCGCACCGATTAAAATATTTTCCGTCAAGGTCAGAAAGCGGTTAGCAATGTATTTCCAGACGGGCATCCCGCCTTTCAGAGCGTAGCCGCCGAGAATGCGCGACCCGAGAACGCAGTGATAAAGACGGTTGGCGATCATGGACGTCATCGCCGGAATCAGTTTGGGCGTGTACTGATAATCAGGGTGAACCATGATGACGATGTCCGCCCCTTCTTCGAGTGCCAGCCGGTAACAGGTTTTCTGATTGCCGCCGTAGCCCTGATTGCGTTCATGGACGTACACTTTCGTCGCGGGAAGCCCTTCGGCGACTTTAACGGTATTGTCCGGGCTGGCGTCGTCAACAAGAATAACCTTGTCCACGACGCCTTGCGCCATAACTTCATAATAGGTTTTGAGGAGGGTCTTTTCGGCGTTGTAAGCCGGCATGACCACCACGACTTTTTTGCCCTGATACATGCCTTATCCAACCGCTTATCGGTTATGAAAAATTTTCACAACCTGAATTCGCGTCATTTCGAGGAGTCCCGATGAGTCGGGACAACGAGAAATCCAAGATTCTGAACCGGCTTATGCCGGTTCAGAATGATAGCAGGGACAAAGACTTCTCACCTTCGTTCGAAGTGACAAATTGATCATTATGCGAAATGGTTATTGAGCTTCTCCTGCTGCTTTTTAGCCTCCGCGGCCATTCTTTCCATCAGCTCGGCCACGGTGGGCTCGTCATGAAGCAGACCCATCACCTGCCCCACGGGAAGAACGCCTTCTTTCGTATCGCCGTCTTCCGTGGCGGTTTTTATCGCGTGGAAACCGTTAGCCATAAACGCCAGTTGACGGGCGTTTTTCCATCCGGAGAGCAGAACTCCCACAAACAGTTTAAAGAAAGGCATCTTCAACTGCTTGGCAATATCCTGCGCGTTGAAGAAAGCCGCCGGCAGATTTAAACCCTTCTTGATGGCTCTTTCCGCGGCATCGGTCTTCATGATGCGGCAGAGCAGCCCGTCAAATCTATCCGAATACAGGGTATCTTCAACGCCTTTTTCCATGGACAGTCTTTTATAGACGTTATGCAGCGGACTTTCCTGAGTCGTCATGAAACGCGTGCCCATCGCGATGCCTTCCGCACCCAGCGCCAGCGCCGCGGCCAAACCGCGCCCGTCTCCGAAACCGCCTGTGGCGATGACGGGAATTTTTACCGCGTCCACCAGCGAGGGAACCAGCACCAGCGACGTCACGTGCTCGCCGTGTGCCGCCGCTTCATGACCGGTGGAAATGACAGCGTCGCAGCCGTAATCCTCGGCCCGTTGGGCGTGGCGCGCGTTAACCACGGTGGCAATAACCTTGCCGCCGTAGCCGTGCGATGCTTTAACGATCCAGTCGCCCTTGCCCAGGGAAAAATTAATCACCGGCACCTTCTCTTCCAGAAGCACCTTGGCGTTTTCCGCCGCGCCCGGGAAAAGCAGCGTGGCGTTCGCCCCGAATGGTTTATCGGTGAGAGAGCGGATTTCCTTGACGGCCGCGCGCGTCTGCTCGGCATTGAACGGTCCGGTCGCCAGAATGCCCAACCCGCCGGCGTTGGAAACCGCCGCGACCATTTTCGGAACACTGATCCAACTCATTCCCGATAAAAGAATCGGATATTTGATTCCTAAAATCTCTGTAACTTTTGTTTTCATAAATATTTTTCTCCAATATTATTTCTTGGTGTAATCGTAAACGCCTTTTCCGGTTTTGCGTCCGTAACGGCCGGCGCGAACGAGCTTTCTCAACATCAGCGCGGGACGGTACTTGTCGCCCAGCTCCCTGTACAAATCTTCCATGATGTGCAACAGCGTATCCAAGCCGACCAGATCCGCCAGCGCCAGCGGTCCGATGGGATGATTGCAGCCCAGCACCATACCCTTGTCGATATCCTCTGCGCTTGCCAGACCTTCGTCCAGCACGTAAAAGGCTTCATTGAGCATCAGGCAGAGAATGCGGTTGACGACAAACGCCGGAGCTTCCTTGACGACAATCACGTCCTTGCCGATTTTCTGACCCCAGGCCTTGGCGGCTTCCAGCGTCTCGGGCGACGTCTGGTAACAGCAGATGATTTCCAGAAGCTTCATCACCGGAACCGGATTGAAGAAATGCGTGCCGATCATCTTGTCGGGGCGTTTGGTTACCGAGGCCATCTCGGTGATGCTCAGACCCGACGTGTTGGTGAAAAACAGGCAGTGCGGAGGAACGATGCCTTCGAGTTCTTCATAAACTTTCTTCTTAATCGCCATAAGTTCGATGACGACTTCCACCACCACATCCGCGCCGGTGGCCGCTTCTTTGATATCCAGTGTCGGCTTGATGCGTGCCAGCACGGCGTCCATCTGTTCCTTCGTGATTCTGCCCTTTTCCATGTCGCGGCCGAGATTTTTTTTGATGCTATTCATCCCACCGTCGATAAAGCGCTGTTCGATATCACGCATCGTCACGTCGTAACCGGCCTGCGCGCAGATCTGCGCGATACCGCTGCCCATCAAACCCGCGCCCAACACACACACTTTTTTGATTTCCATTTTTCTTGCCCCTTTGGATGTATTTTGCGGAATAAAATTATTTTATTCCTGTATTTATCCGAGTAACGTGGAAAACTAACAAACTATCCGAACCAAAGTCAAGGGAAAACCCTGCGCGGAGAAAAGCCAGAATTTCATTGAACAAGCGCCGCGGATATGCCAAAATTCAGAACATTTCGATGCAAAGTTGTCATGCCGAACCGACGAAGGCGCGTCACATTGTCATTTCGATGAGTCCCGAAATATCGGGACGAAGAGAAATCCTAAAGACTTCTCGCATTCGCTCGAAGTGACAAGAGTAGAATCGGAGTGACATACGGTGTCATTCCGAACGTACGTGAGGAATCTTAAATGGTCTTTACGAAAAGTTACTACATATATTTACTTACAAACTGGAATAACAAAGTAATTTATGCCGGAGTCACTAATAATTTAGAGCGAAGGATTTATGAACACAAAAACAAGCTCATTGAGGGTTTTTCTAAAAAATACAATTTAAATAAATTAGTGTACTTTGAGGAAACAGGCGATATACAAGCCGCACTGGCCAGAGAGAAAGAAATAAAAAGGTGGCGTAGAGAGAAAAAGGATAAACTCGTTAAGCAAATTAAT
>JASEHT010000215.1 GCA_030018675.1 Smithella sp. | reverse complement strand
GAAATCCTGCCGCTATGCCGATGCCTAAAAAAATAAATGTAAAAACGTTGCCCGAATCAAGTTTTTTGTCTAAATAAACGCCTATTAAGAGGCTCCCGAAAATCGCCAGAATCATGGCAATACCGACACTGCTGGCGAAGGCCATTTGAATGGCGGATTGTCGAGTCTCTTTATCCATTCTCTGAAAGGCTCCTTATCATTAACGGGATGTAAAAGTCAATAAAAAAATGACTGACGTTCATTATTTTAATAAGTGTCTGTTTTGACTATACCAATCGATGGTTTTGGCCAGTCCGGTATGAATACTGGTTTTGGCCATAAAATCGAACTCTTTAAATGCTCTTGAAGTATCGAGCATTCGTTTGGGCTGTCCGTCAGGCTTGGATTTATCCCATACGATCCGGCCCGTAAAACCGGTAATGTTTACAATTAGTTCAGTGAGATCTTTAATAGATATTTCGGTGTTTGTCCCGATGTTTACGGGATCACTTTTGTTATACGATGCTGTGGCCAGATAAATAGCTTCCGCCGCATCTTCCACGTAGAAGAATTCCCGTGTGGCGGATCCGGTGCCCCAAACCTCTAATGAATCCGATTTATTATCAATAGCATCAAAACATTTTTTGATTAAAGCGGGAATGACATGAGACGAGCGGGGGTCGAAGTTATCCCCGGGGCCGTATAGATTGACCGGAAGCAGGAAAATTGAATTGAAACCGTATTGTTGACGATAGGCCTGTGACTGGACAAGCATCATTTTTTTCGCGAGGCCATAGGGTGCGTTCGTTTCTTCCGGATAACCGTTCCAGATGTCATCTTCTTTGAAAGGGATCGGAGTGAATTTGGGATAAGCGCAAACGGTTCCCAGGGCGACGAATTTTTCAATATTTCTGAGATACCCTTCATGTAGTAATTGCGTCCCCATGATGAGATTATCGTAAAAAAGTTCGGCCGGCTTGTCCTGATTAAAGCCGATTCCGCCGACTTTAGCGGCTAAATGGATCACCACCTGAGGATTGGTTTCTTCATACATTCTTCGAATGTCTGCAATATCCGTTAAATTGTATTCGGGTAAATCGGCAACTTCTAGATGAAGACACCCCGCACTTGCGAGTCTTTTCAGAAGATGTCTACCGAGGAAACCTTTTCCGCCAGTGACCGTTATGCGTTTTTGTGTCAGCACCGAATCGTTCCTTTAATCGTTACATTTGTTAATGGATCTGAAGCCGGCATCAACGAGCGTTTTTTCTCTTTGAGCAAGTTCCATATCGGCTGCAATCATCATGTCGATGAGATTTTCAAACGAAACTTTCGGCTGCCACCCCAGTACTTTCGTCGCTTTGCTGAAATCTCCCAACAGGATGTCGACTTCAGTGGGACGGAAGTAACGTTCATCGATGACAACGTGTTTTTTATAATCCAGATCAAGTTTATTGAATACCGATTCGAGAAATTCCTTTACGGAGTGAGTCTCTCCGGTGGCAATGACAAAATCATCCGGAGTGTCCTGCTGCAGCATCAACCACATCGCTTCAATATAATCTCCGGCATACCCCCAGTCTCTTTTCGCATCGAGATTGCCGAGATATAATTTATCTTTCAGTCCCAATTTTATCTGCGTGGCCGCCCGGGTTATTTTCCGGGTGACGAAAGTTTCACCGCGACGGGGAGATTCATGATTAAAAAGAATGCCGTTGGCTGCGAAAATTCCATATGCATGACGATAATTTTGCGTGATGTAATACGAATATACTTTGGCGGCGGCATAAGGGCTGCGGGGCTGAAAAATTGTATTTTCGTTTTGAGGAGGCGGTGCGGCGCCGAACATTTCGCTTGAAGAGGCCTGGTAAAATTTTGTTTTAACGCCCGTCTTGCGAATCGCCTCCAATATTCTCAATGTCCCCAGTCCGGTGACATCGCCGGTGTATTCCGGCATATCAAAACTCACGCGAACATGACTTTGAGCGCCAAGATTGTAAATTTCATCCGGTTGGATGGAACTGAGCAAATCCATCAGCTGGGCAGAGACGCTGAGGTCGCCGTAATGCAGAAAGAGTCTGGCTTCCGGATCATGGAAATCATGATAAAGATGATCAATCCGTTCCGTATTGAAGGAACTGGAACGACGAATCAAACCGTGCACCTCATAACCCTTTTTCAACAAAAATTCTGCCAAATAGGAACCATCCTGGCCGGTAATTCCTGTGAGTAGAGCTTTTTTCATCTTGTCTCCATTAAAAGTATTATTGGTGGGTAATACCGGATTGACGGATGATTGTCAATCGGCCGATCATATATTTTTCAATGTTTTTGAACAGGCATCAACGGTTTTTGCGATGTCGCTGTCGGAGTGGGAAAACGATAAAAATCCTGCCTCGTATTGCGAAGGGGCAAGCCATACACCGTTTTGAAGCATTCCGTGAAAGAATCGGCCAAATAACTTTGTATCAGATTTTTGTGCTGTTTTGAAATCAAAGACAGGGCCATCCTGAAAAAAGATAGTAAACATGGAGTAGGCGCGATTGATGCAGACCGGAAGACCTTTTTTAAGAAATAATTTTTCGAGATCAAGACATAATTGATCTGTTTTTTCAGCCAACAACGAAAAGGAAGTGTTTTTTGATTTGAGCAGATTAAGGGTGGTAATGCCCGCACGCATCGCGAGGGGATTCCCGGAAAGCGTTCCGGCTTGATAAATTTTCCCCGCGGGAGCTAACGACTCCATGATTTCTTTTTTACCGCCGACGGCTCCGACGGGCATTCCTCCTCCAATTATTTTTCCGAGGCAGGTTAAATCGGGTTTGATTCCCGTCAAATTTTGATAGCCGCCGTATGTAAAACGGAATCCCGTGATGACTTCATCAAAAATCAACAAAGCGCCATCACGTTTGGTAAGCTTTCTCAGCTTTTTCAGGAAACCGTCGCGGGGCGGAACCACTCCCATATTCCCGGCTACCGGTTCAACGATAACAGCCGCCAATTGATGTCCGTATTTTTCAAAAGCTTTTTCCAGATATGCTAAATCATTATAGGGCAAATTCAGGGTGAGTTTAGCCAACTCCCGAGGAACACCCGGCGAATCGGGAATACCGAGAGTCGCCAATCCAGAGCCTGCTTTGGTCAGCAGGGAATCGCTGTGTCCATGATAGCAACCGTCGAATTTGGCAATCAGTTTCCTGCCGGTAAATCCGCGCGCCAGGCGGATGGCGGTCATCGTTGCCTCCGTGCCGGAAGATGTCATCCGAATCCGTTCCATGGAGGGGATGGCGGATGAAATTAATTTTGCCATCTGGGTTTCCATATCCGTGGGCGCGCCGAAGCTTGTCCCGTTTTCAGCCTCATGCTGAATGGCAGCGATCACGTCTGGATGAGCGTGACCCAGAATCATGGGGCCCCATGAAAGAACATAATCAATATACGCTTTGCCGGATATGTCATAAATCCTGCTGCCTTTCGCTTTGCGCACGAAATGAGGAATACCGCTGACGGATTTCCAAGCGCGGACGGGGCTGTTGACCCCTCCGGCAATAACTTTTTTTGCCTTTGCGAAACTCTTTGCATGAAGGTTGCTCATGAAAAATACTCCGGTGACGTTTTTTTGAACTCTTCGACACTGCCAAGGATCAGGTAATCTTTGATGCCGGCTTTTTCAGCCATCTTTTTAATCAACGCAGCGATGTCGTCGTCCGGCGAATGAAACATCGTAAACAAGTTGTATTGATGTTCAAAGGCGGGATTTCTCTCATAGCAATGCGACACAGAAGATGACGCAATGAATATTTTCGCAATGCTTTCGATCTTATTTCGGGGGATAGCCCATAAAACAAGAGCATTGTTTGTGTAGCCGGCTTTTTGATGGCGCAGCAACGCGCCGAATCTGCGTATGAAACCTTTCCGCATCATCTTTTTCAGCACGTTCAGAGCCTCAATGCCGGTCATATCGCAGCACTTGCCGATGGCCTCAAAAGGAAATGAAGAAACGTCCATATCTTGCTGAAGCAGTCGAGCCATTTTTTTCTCAATGACGGTAAGATCATTCATAATCTTTTTTTATCCCGCATTAAAAATAAAATCAAGTTATTGGTAACAGGAAAATTTTCTTGACAATTTATTTGCGTGCGATTAAAAGAAAAGGCACAAAACCCGAAAGTGTAAAATATTTCAGAAAGGAGGTGTAAAAAGTAAATCATAGGGTTTTGGTGTGCATCCAAAAAAT
>JASEHT010000214.1 GCA_030018675.1 Smithella sp. | reverse complement strand
TCTAAAGTGACGTAAAGGGTTGAGCCGGCGACGTTCCCTCCGGCGTTGGCAATGGCGTTTATTTCAGCGTGGTTTTCGCCGAAGGCACGGTGATAACCGCCGCCAATGATCCGGCCTTTCTTGACGATGACAGCGCCGACCATCGGATTCGGGCTTACGCATCTCCGACCTTTACGCGCGAGATTGATCGCCAATTTCATGAAGTGATCGTCTTGATTCATGGCCGATAAATTACCGCAATACTTTTTAATATGCAAAGAAATTTATTGTTGATGAAGTTTCAATATGATAAGAAAACACAAAATTTATAAAAACTAGGAGTGGATATGAAAGGCGTTGTTCTCGCGGGAGGGTTGGGGAGCCGCTTGTTCCCGCTGACAAAAGTAACCAACAAGCATTTGCTGCCTGTATATAATGAACCGATGATTTACTATCCCATTAGAATTCTGGTGAATGCCGGGATTGACGAACTTTTAATCGTCACCGGGGGGAACAACGCCGGTGACTTTCTCAGATTGCTGGAAAACGGCAAGGACTTCGGCCTGAAACACATTAATTACACGTATCAGCAGGGCGAGGGCGGAATCGCCGCGGCGTTGAGCCTCGCTGAATATTTCGCCGATAAGGATAAGATTGTTGTCGTCCTAGGGGATAATATCATCGAGGGTAATATCAAAGCGGCGGTCGACAAATTCAGAGAGCAAAAAGACGGCGCGCGGATTCTGCTCAAAGAAGTGCCTGATCCACAACGATTCGGCGTTCCCGTCTTCGAAGGGGATAGAATCATCCGCGTGGAGGAAAAGCCATCCCAGCCCGCGTCCAACTATGCCGTCATCGGGATTTATATGTATGATTACCGCGTTTTTGAATTTATCAAATCCTTGCAGCCTTCAAAACGCGGTGAACTCGAAATTACCGACGTGAATAATTTTTATATCAGGGAAGGGAACATGCAGTGGGATGTTCTGAATGGCTGGTGGTCGGACGCCGGCACCTTTGAATCCTTGCAATCCGCCGGACATATGGTGGCCAAAACAGGAGCGAATAAATTATGATTGATGGCGTAAAAATCAAAAAATTAAAAGTCATTCCGGACGAACGTGGCCGGTTAATGGAAATCATGCGCGCTGATGATGATGATTTCAAGAAATTCGGTCAGGTTTACATGACCACAGCGTATCCAGGAGTCGTCAAGGGTTGGCACTACCATAAAAAGCAGGCGGATAATATGGCGGTCGTCAAAGGCATGATGAAAATAGTCCTATATGACCGTCGTAAAAAATCGCCCACGTATGGAGAGGTTAACGAGATATTTGCCGGCGTTCATAATCCGGTGCTGGTGCACATACCTGCGCTCGTTTGCCACGGATTCAAGTGTATATCCGAAGAGGAAGCCATCGTGATTAATACGCCCACGGAACTTTACAATTACAACAAGCCGGATGAATTCCGTCTTCCCGCTCATGGCAGTGAAATAAATTATGACTGGAGTCGGAAAGACGGATAGTATCCATACGTCCATATTTCACATAATATTCCCTTGACTTTAATATAATTTGAATTTAAAGCATGACAAACAATCAAGCTTGAAAAAGGCAAACCGCGCTGAAAAGACGGGACGCAAAGTTACTGACCTACGTCTTCTTGTGAGATAGGGTGGCAGAACCGCCGGGCAACTTTTCAAAAGTCGTCCAGCATACCTGCGTAAAGCCGTCATAAATAAATTGTGAAAAGAACGGAGAGATAACCTTCATGTTCTTAAACGTTGTCGCATTTATTTTCGGATCTGCCGTGGGCAGTTTTTTAAATGTCTGCATTTTTCGCCTACCCGCCAAAACATCGATCATCAAACCAGGATCCCGTTGCCCGAATTGTCTTAAACCCTTACGTTTCTACGACAATATTCCCATCATCAGTTATATTCTGTTGCGCGGAAAATGCCGCGATTGCGGAGAAAAAATTTCCTGGCGCTATCCTCTCGTGGAACTCTTGACGGGTTTGCTGACCGTCATGCTTTTTCTGAAGTTCGGTTTTACCGTTGAGTTTTTCGTATTCTTTTTATTTGTGGCTGTTTTAATTGTGATTACGTTTATTGACCTGGATCATCAGATTATTCCCGACATTCTGACGTTGCCGGGAATTCCCCTATTTTTTCTAGCGGCAGTTTTCCTGGTGAAAGTTCCCTGGCTGGAAGCTCTGCTGGGATTGATTATCGGAGGCGGCACGCTTCTGGTCATTGCACTTGCTTATGAATTAATCGCCAAAAGAGAGGGCATGGGCGGCGGCGATATCAAACTCTTGGCGATGATTGGAGGATTTCTGGGGTGGAAATCTTTAATATTCATTCTTTTATGCAGCTCTCTTTTAGGCGCCGTTGTGGGATTGTCTCTCATCATCATCAATAAACAGGACATGAAATACGCGGTGCCTTTCGGCCCGTTTCTGGCGGCCGCCGTTGTCGCTTATATTTTCTGGGGCGAGCAAATGACGCGCCTGCTGTATGTCGGATATTAATCTTTGTTTATGGAAATTTATGAAAATATTTAAACTCAATCGGGCCATAAAAAACACAAAGGGTTTTTCCTTACTGGAGATCATTATTGTTATGATCATTCTTGCCGTCGTGGGAATGATGGCCATTTCCATATTTACAAAAAATGCAAAAAATCGAAATCTGAAGGAAGCGGCGGCGACCTATATGTCGGATATCAAATTGGCCAAGCAAAGATCCATGGCGGAAAGTGTCCGATACAGAATCACCATCAACGCGGAAGGTAATTCATACACGGTTCAGGACTGCTCCGATGCGGATTGCAACAATTGGGGCAACATTTACAATGCGACGGTCAATTTCGGCACGTTCGGAAGCGGGGTGGTCATTAAAAACAAGACCTATACCACGAATACTTTTCAGCCAAGGGGCACATGCTCCGCAGGAACCCTTGAATTGGAAAATTCCGTAGGATCAACCATAAGAATCAGAACCACTCCAATGGGCAGGGTGAGAAGTGAAGCAACCATCAAATAATCAGAAAGGACTTTCTCTTGTCGAGTGCATTGTCGCGTTGGGCTTGACCACAGTGGCGATCGTCAGTCTTATTTCCATGCAGTCGATGGCCTGGCGGGGCGCGGGAAAATCGGATTATCTGGGGCGGGCGATAGGCATCATCCAGAGAGAATTGGAACAGAATCAGCTTGCGATCATGAAAGGGTCGATTCCCGCAAATGCCCAGACATGTGCCGACAAGGAAGGCAGTCCGGTCGCCTGTAATAGTGCGGAGAAAATGTTCACTCTGAACAAAACAACGACCCCCTGTTTCTGCAGCGGAACAACGGCCTGTGTCTGTCCCAATACCGCGGCGGCGCCGACTAATACATGGAGATTCAATGTCCGGATTACGTGGCCGGGAAGCGAAAGAGGGATGGGTAGCAGCGTCATCGTTTCACGACAGGCTGCATTTGATTGAGATTGAATATTATTATGAAAAAACAAAAAGGATTCACGCTGGTAGAACTGATTATTGCGATGGCGGTTGGAGCGCTTATCATGACGGCCCTTTATGCGTCCATGAATATGGCCCAGCGCTCTTCAGGCAGTGTCGGCCGGAAAGTCGTTACGCAACAGGATGCCCGGGCGGTTCTGGATATCATGGCTATGGAAATCCGTATGGCATCTTATAACCCCTCCATGTCCACAGGAATCTGGGAAACGATTCCCACCGCTATATGTAATTCCATGGGCAATGTGGTTCCTTTAAAAGTGAATAAAGGTGTTCAGGTCGCAGAGTCCGACAGAATCCTCATCGCCATGGATCTGAATAATCCTCCCCTCGACAGAGACAAGTCCGAAATCGGCGATGAAGAAAATGAATATATCGAGTATGCGCTCGATAAAAACCAAAAAACCATAACAAGAAACGTCCGATGCAGCGGCGATTCTGATATTTTAGGCGGCGATGATCTGGCAACCGTTGTTCGTAATGAAGACGCTAATATACCCCTGTTTCGATATTTTGATAAAGACGGAAACGAAACAGGTTCCATCCCCGATATACGGTCGGTCCGCATCACGATCGTTGCCGATACTAAATATCGAGACAATCTGACGCAACAAACAAGAAGAATGACTTACACAACGGATGTATTGGTGAAAAATCATGTGCTCTGTCCATAAAATCGTAAAACAGAAAAGCGCTTCCGAGAGGGGATTTGTTTTGGTGGTCGCGAT
>JASEHT010000213.1 GCA_030018675.1 Smithella sp. | reverse complement strand
GGAACGACAAAACAGGGCCGGTATCGCCGGCGCTCGCCTGGCGGAGATCGCCAACATATTCATATTTTTTAAAAAAGAATGTTGTGGATAAGGTGGGTGCATTCGATGAAAAAATGGGACCGGGTGCGGGCACTTCATGGGGCACCGGAGAAGACGCCGACTATATTCTGCGCGCATTGAAGAAAGGATTTAATTTGTATTTTTCAAGAGAAATAATCGTACGCCATCCCAAATTATTTTTGTCATTTGATGATTTTGCTCGACAAAAAAATTACAGGTATTCAATGGCTGACGGACATTTGCTCAAGAAGCATCCCATGCCGTTGTGGTGGAAACTGGCTTTCTTTGGCGTGCCTTTGGCTCGGATGTTCTGGTCGGCTTTGATGTTTTCCGGCGATGAAGTACGCTTCCACTGGCTGACGTTTACTGGACGCTACCATGGTTATTTCCGACATTCGTAGCCGCCGCTTCCCCCTCTGAACTTCTAACTAAATTCAACCCAATTCATCCATCTCATCCGTTTAAATCCGTAAAACGGTGACAAAATCAAAATCATAAGACACTGCCAGGGATAGTAAATCAAAAACCCGAATAGTGCGTTGGGATAGCGGCGGTGTAATCGCTCCAAAGGATAGCGAAGCCGCCGATGCCAGAAAGTGGCAGGTATTCGCTCGTTGGTGTAGAGTCTATACACCTTTTCGAATTCTAGTGTGATTTTTACGCCACCGGTTGTTATTTTATTGCTGCCGCTCAAAGGGTATTCACTCAATACATTGGAAATCAGTCTCCAGCGATTTCCGTTACTGATGAAATAGTTCCAAAGTTCAAAATCCATTACGTAGTGGAAAGTTTCATTAAGAGGCGGTCTGCGTTTGAGAAGCGCACGTCGATAAAAGCAGCTTGGCTGGGGTATGGGATTACAGCAGGGCATTACAGATAATTTTTCTTCGGTCGGTTGTTCAATACGGTTGCGAGACGGTTCCAGATCATATACCAATCGGCAGGCACCGGCAACAATGTCAACATCAGGATGCTCGGCAAATTCCCGTCCCACTATCTTTAGTGCGCCCTGTGTCAGGTAATCATCACTGCAGAGCCAGTTCACAATCTCGCCGGTGGCTTTCGCGAAACCCTTGTTGATGGCATTGGCCTGACCAAGATCATTTTCACTGACCCACCAAGTGATGTACTGCTGATATTGACGGATAACTTCCACGCTGTTGTCGGTGGAACCTCCATCGATCACTATGATTTCAAGACCCGGATAGTCCTGATCCACAAGGCTCTGCAAAGCACGCCCAATGGTTGCGCCGGCGTTGAGGTTGGGAACAATAATGGAGATCGTTGGCATTTTTGAAGTACTCATATGTTGGAAATTAATATAGGGAAGTCAATTTTTTATGTCAATTGAAAACTGATTATGGAATAGTCGGCGGGAACGCCGGGGGGAAAAATAAATTCTCCGTTTGTATCCATGCGCGCATCTGATTCAATCAGGGGAGTATAATTTTTCCCGGTCAGCCTGTTGCAGGGGGCATTGCCCGTCTTTGTTTTATAAAGATTGAGGTTTTTCAAATATTCGTGTATTAAAAAACCACAACAATTCAAAAGGATTGAAGATGAAACTCAGCATTCTGGGCGCACGCGGACAAATAGCCGGAAGCCTCATTTCCCTTTACAAGGGCAGGGGTGAATTGTCCAATCTTGCGCTTTATTCCAGATCGCCTGAAAGCCTCGCGGAGGAAAGCAAGGGCGCAAAAATTTGTCCGTCGAAAGATTTCGCGAAAAACAGGCATGAAGTCATCATCAACTGTATCGGCGTTCCGAATTTGAAAGGTGTCAAAAATTCCGGCGCGGAAATTTTCGAGACGCACGAGTCGTGGGATAATCTGATTCTGGCATATCTGAAAAAGCATCCCGACGCCCTTTATATCAGCCTCAGCAGCGGCGCCGTGTACGGGAAGAATTTTTCCAGCCCTGTCAGTGCCGATTCCTGTTTTTTAAGCGGCGTGACGGAAATTTCTCCCGCGGATTTTTACGCCATTTCCAAGCTGAACGGCGAGGCCAAGCACCGATCTTTGGAAAAATGCAGTATCGTTGATTTAAGAATTTTCAGCTATATCAGCCGGTTTATAGATTTTGATTCCAATTTCCTTGTCGCCGAAATGATGAAGGCCATAAAAGATAAACAGGTTTTTATGACGGATGATAACAATATTTGCAGGGATTATCTGCATCCGGAAGATATGCTGCAAATCATCAATCTGATCATCGGAAAATGGAAGGACACGGGATTCATCAATGCTGCTTTTGATACGTACAGCAAGGCTCCGGTTTCCAAACTGGATATGCTGAAGGCCCTTTATGAAAAATTCAATCTGCAATACATTGTCAAGCAGGGCGCCAAGCCCGGGTTTTCGCCGACAGGTTTTAAAATGAATTATTATTCGACGAATAAAAAGCTTGAAAAAATGGGGTACAAACCCCAGTATTCTTCCGTGGACGCCATACTACAGGTGCTGAGCGAGGTCTTATGAAAAAAATTTCCGTTGTTACCGCTTGCTATAATGAAGAAGAAAACATCGAAACGATTTATCGGGCAGTCAAAAAAATATTCGAGACAGACCTGAAGCAATACGCCTATGAGCACATTTTTATCGATAACGCCTCGAGGGACGCGACGGTTTCGATTTTAAAAAAACTGGCCGCCGTCGATAAGAATGTCAAGATCATCGTCAATTCCCGAAACTTCGGGCATATCCGCTCTCCCTATCATGCCATTTTGCAGGCCAAAGGCGATGCCGTCGTATCCATTGTCGCAGACTTGCAGGACCCGCCGGAGATGATCGTGCAGTTCGTCAGGAAATGGGAGGAAGGTTATAAAATCGCCGTGGGCGTTAAAAAGAAAACGGACGAGTCGCTGCTATTTTTTACGATCAGGAAACTTTACTACAAGATTGTTACGCGGCTGGCGGATGTCGAGCTGATTAATAATTTCACGGGATTCGGTCTTTACGATAAAACAATAATCGATATTTTCCGGGGCATGCCGGATGCGTATCCTTATTTCAGAGGATTGATCTGCGATGTCGGCTTTGAAAAAGCCATTATCGAATACCATCAGCCTGCCAGAAAACGGGGCATAACCAAAAATAATTTTTATACGCTTTTTGACTTAGCCATGCTGGGGCTGACCGCGCATTCCAAGGTTCCATTAAGACTCGCCGGCATGATGGGCTTCGGCACGGCCATATTAAGCATGCTGGTTGCCGTGGGTTATTTGATTTACAAATTGTTGTACTGGCAGAGCTTTCAGGTCGGCCAGGCGCCACTGGTCATCGGCTTATTTTTCTTTTCGTCCGTGCAACTGATATTCATCGGCATTATCGGGGAATATGTCGGCAATATCTACACGCAGGTTTTGAAGCGTCCGCTGGTGATTGAAAAGGAAAGAATAAACTTCGATAGGGAAGATTAAAATCGGGGCAGGGAAATCTTATGAAGACAGTTATTTTAGCGGGAGGCATGGGCACGAGAATCACGGAAGAATCGGTTTTAAAACCCAAGCCGATGATTGAAATCGGGGGCAAGCCGATTATCTGGCATATCATGAAGCTTTACACGCAATACGGCATCAATGAATTCATCATCTGTCTCGGCTACAAGGGGTTCGTGATCAAGGAATATTTCGCCAATTATTACCTGCACGAATCCGATGTCACTTTTGATTTTTCCAACAAAAGCGAAAAACTCGTGCACGCGAACACGGCCGAGCCGTGGAAAGTGACGCTGGTGAATACCGGTGTCGATACGATGACGGGCGGCCGGGTAAAAAGAATAAAAGATTATGTGGGTGACGAAACGTTTCTTCTGACGTACGGCGACGGGCTGGCGGATATCAACATTGCCAACCTGATTGCGTTCCACAAAAAAAATAAGAAGCTTGCGACCGTGACCGCGGTAAATCCCGCCGGAAGATTCGGCCTTCTCGATCTGGATGAAAAGGGGAATGTTTCAAAATTTCTCGAAAAGCCGGAAGGCGACGGGAATTGGATTAACGGCGGGTTTTTTGTGATAGAACCTGAAATATTCGATTATCTGGAAGACGACAAAACCGTTCTGGAGAGAAAACCGCTGGAAACGCTTGCCGTACAGGGAAATCTGAAAGCCTACAGGCACGAGGGGTTCTGGTACGCGATGGATACCGTGAGAGACAAAATTTATCTTGAGGAACTCTGGAA
>JASEHT010000212.1 GCA_030018675.1 Smithella sp. | reverse complement strand
CTAGATTTTCCAAAAATAAGCCGCACTCAATGTTGTTCTTCTTTTCTCCCTTTTTCTGAGAGAGATTCACCGCCAGTATTTTCCCGATCATTTTTTTCATAAAAATTGTCTGCCTTAAGGTTTTAATTTTCTCTCAATTTTTTACCGCGCCAGATCATATATATTGCCGGATAAATAATCAACTCGAGGATTGTTGATGTTATAATGCCGCCGATCATGGGGGCGGCAATGCGTTTCATTACATCCGCACCGGCTCCGTCGCTGAACATGATGGGAAGCAAGCCGGCCAGGATGGTGGCTCCGGTCATCACCTTCGGTCGGATGCGTTTCACCGCGCCATACATAATCGCTTCTTTCAGATCGCTGCGCGTTTTCAAAAGTCCTTCTTTTTTCCATTTGTCATACGCCATATCCAGATACAAAAGCATGATGACGCCCGTTTCGGCATCCAGACCGGCCAGCGCGATGATGCCCACCCACACGGCAATGCTCATGTTATAATTCAGGAAGTAGAGAAGCCAGAAAGATCCGATCAGGGAAAATGGCACCGCCAGCAAAACAATGCCTGTTTTTATGACCGACCGTGTGCTGAGAAAAAGAATCACAAAAATGAGTAGGAGTGTAAGGGGGATCACCATCTTGAGGCGATCGTGCGTCTTGAGAATATGCTCGTATTCACCGCTCCAGACCAGACGGTAACCTTCCGGCATTTTAAGCGTAGCCGCCTTTCGACGGGCTTCTTCCACATACCCGCCGAGATCCCTGTCGCTGATATCAATATACACATACGAGGTGAGAAGGCCTTCTTCGCTTTTAATCGCCGTCGGTCCGCGGACCACGCGAAAATCCGCAAGTTCCCCCAGTGGCACCTGTAAAATACTGTTTGTCGCTGTCATAGAGGATGAGGAACTTTCGCTGACACTGGCGGTGGTCATGACCGGCACCAGAACACGCTTGAGTTTTTCCACATCATCGCGTAACTCTCGCGGGTAGCGGATGTTCACGGGATAGCGCGCGCGCCCTTCCACCGTGGTGGTCACGTTCATACCGCCGATCGCGGTTTGAATCACTTCATTGACATCATCGATTACGAGACCGTAACGCGCGATACTGTCTCTGTTAATGACAATATCCAGAAAGTAGCCGGTGGCCACCCGCTCCGCGTAAACACTGCGCGTCCCGGGAATCTCACGCAGATGATGTTCCAGATCCAGACCGATCTTTTCAATGACTTCCAGATCATGCCCGAGGATTTTAATGCCGACCGGCGTGCGGATGCCCGTGGCCAGCATGTCGATGCGCGCTTTGATCGGCATGGTGAAGGAATTGGCGACACCCGGAATATCGAGCACATCATTCATTTCATCTTTGAGCTTTTCCACAGTCATGCCGGGACGCCACTCACTGACCGGCTTGAGATTAATCACCGTCTCAAACATTTCCAGCGGCGCCGGATCGGTGGCCGTTTCCGCCCGTCCTGCTTTACCGAAAACCTGAGCGACTTCGGGAATTTTCATTAAAAGTTCATTCTGTATTTTCAGCAGTCGCGCGGCTTCCGGAGCAGACGCGCCCGGCATCGTCACCGGCATATAAAACAGCGATCCTTCGTAAAGCGGCGGCATAAATTCCGATCCGAGCTTCAGGAAAGGATAAACGGTCACCACCATCAGCACCACGGCGATGATAATGACCGTCTTGCGGAAGCGGATCGCCAGGGAGGCAACCGGCTCATACATCATGTGCAGAAAGCGGCTGACCGGATTTTTTTCTTCCGGCCGAATCTTGCCGCGGATGAACAGCGTCATCAGCACGGGTGTCAGCGTAATGCCCAGAAACGACGCAAAGAGCATAGCGAATGTTTTGGTGTACGCCAGAGGTTTGAACAAACGTCCTGCCTGTCCCTGTAAGGTAAAGACCGGCAGAAACGCCACGGTGATGACCAGCAGGGCAAAGAAAAGAGAAGGGCCGACTTCCCGCGCTGCTTCAATAATCACATCCACCCGGCTGCCGGGGCTGCCCCTGCTTGCCCATTCTTCCAGCTTTTTATGGGCATTTTCCACCATGATAATGGAGGCATCAACCATCGTGCCGATGGCGATGGCAATGCCGGAAAGACTCATGATATTGGAAGTGACGCCCAGGTAATACATGCAAATAAATGATATGATGATCGCGATAGGGAGTGTGACGATCACAACCAGGGCGCTGGGCAGATGGAACAGAAAGATCAGGCAGACCACGCTCACCGCAATGGTCAGTTTGATAATTTCATCTTTGAGCGTGGCAATGGCGCGCAGAATCAGATCGGAACGATCATAGGTGGTGACCATTTTCACGTTTTCGGGCAGGCTGGGTTCAATATCACTTTTAATTTTAGCCTTGACGCGTTCAATAACGTCGAGAACATTCTCACCAAAACGCACAATAACGATACCGCCGGCCACTTCGCCTTTGCCGTCAAGCTCCGCCAGGCCCCGGCGTATTTCCGGCCCGAGTTGAACCCGGGCGACATCCTTGAGATAGATGGGGGTCCCCGCGCTACTGGCCCCGACGGCGATATCTTCCAGATCCTTTACGTTTTTAAGATAGCCCCGCCCCCGCACCATGTATTCCGCGCCGGAAAATTCCAAAACGCGTCCTTCCACGTCCCGGTTGCTCTTGCGCACAGCTTCCATAATTTTTGTGATGGGAAGATTATAAGCGGACAAGCGGTTGGGATCGATCGTGATTTGATACTGATTCACAAAGCCGCCGATGCTGGCCACCTGAGAAACACCCTGAACGCTTTCCAGAGCCAGCTTAATATTATAATCCTGAAGGGAACGAAGCTCAGCGAGATCAAGCTGGCCGGATTCATCAACAATCGCGTAAGAAAACCCCCATCCGAGACTTGTGGCGTCCGGACCTAAAACCGGATTGACATCCGCGGGAATTTTATTTTTAACTGCCTGAAGATATTCGAGGATGCGGCTTCTGGCCCAGTAAATGTCGGTGCCCTCATCAAAAATAACATAGATGAAGGAACTGCCTAAAAAAGAAAACCCGCGGACGGCCTGGACTTTCGGGGCGGCCAGCAACGTGGATGTGATGGGATAAGTAATCTGATCTTCTACCAGATCGGGACTGCGGCCCGGCCATTCGGTGTAAATGATGACCTGTGTGTCGCTCAAATCCGGGATGGCATCGAGGGGAGTATTTTTAAGCGTCCAGGCTCCCCAGGCCAGGACAAAAGACAAAACCAGAAAAACGATAAATTTATTGCGGGCGCTGAATTCAATAATTTTGGCAATCATAAGAATGATTTCTCTCTATTGTTATCATTGCAGCAGCACTTCTTAGAAACTTAAATATAAAATATTCGATATCTCTATTTCTCGTCATTCCGGCGGAGGCCGGAATCCAGAACTGGATGCCGGATCAAGTCCGGCATGACAGCCTTGGAAATATTTTCTTTCCATGAAACAATCAGGTTTAAACACTGGCAAAAGATTTCTATTTTTGCGGCAGCGGTTTTATTCCCTTGAGCTGCGCTTCCGAATCGACCAGAAAGTTAGCCGCTGCGACAACGCTTTCACCGCTTTTTAATCCGCGCAGAACTTCAACGTATCCGTCTGCTCTAATACCTGTTTTTATTTCCCGCGGTTCAAACGCGCCGTTTCCCAGATCCACATAGACCACCATGGCCCGGCCGGTATCCATAACCGCGGATTCCGGTATCACCAATTTATTTCCGAGATTGATTTTAATCTCAACGTTGGTGAACATCTGCGGCTTCAACTGGCGGTTGCTGTTGGAAAGCTTCAGGCGGACTTTTGCTGTGCGCGTCTGTGCCGACAAGTCCGGATAGATATAATCAATCTTCGACGTCAGATCCACACCGGGAAGAGAGGCCAGTGTGATGGTCGCCTGATGGCCGACTTTGACAAGCGGCAATTCATATTCATAAATATCGGCCACAACCCACAGGCTGGATAAATCGGCTATGTCCAGCATTTTTTCTCCCGGCATAATCTTCATCCCGGCGACAACCATTTTCTGCGTTACATATCCGCTGACCGGAGCATGCAGGGTCAGGGTCCGGAAAGGTTTCCCCGTCTTTTCAATTGTCCTGATCTGCGCGGGAGAGACATCCCACAAAAGCAGGCGCTGACGCGCGGCATCGAGCGTGGCGGCGGCATCCCGCGCAAGCATTTTGCTTAACTCCGATGGGGAAGAAGTAGCTTTATCGGTACCGGATTTATTGG
>JASEHT010000211.1 GCA_030018675.1 Smithella sp. | reverse complement strand
GTTTCCAGATAAACCTTTTTTCAGATTTTCATGCCGGATAATATTTTGCATATAATTTCCCTTAACCTTCTCAATCCAATATTCTTCGGCTCCGCCACAATGATCAAGGGTATAAACACCCTGGCGGGCCTTTCATATTGTTATATATTAACTTCAGGTATTTCACTTTCCGGCACCGGATCATCTTCAACTTCGACTAGTCGGCTCCTCAGATAATTATTAATATTCTTTTCCATCCGGTCTGGAAACACGGGCGCCGGACCCAATATCTTTTCGCGATATACCCTGAGCATTATTTCTTTGAACACCGGAAGCGCGACCCGGTTGCCGGTTTCTTTTCGTCCCAGTGACCGGTTGTCGTCAAACCCTATTCGGACAGCGACCGTGATTCCTTCGGGTCCGTAAGTGGAGCCGACGAACAGCGCGTCCCTGAATTCATTTGTCGTTCCCGTCTTTCCCATAACGGGAATGGGAAACCAGTTGGCGTCGAGCGAATGAGCCGTACCGCCTGGAATGCGTACAACACCTCGCAGACCTTCCTGAATCAAAAAGAGAACTTCATCGTCAATATTAACGGGAACGCCACTCGGTTCTTTTTCAGCTAACTCCTCACCGGAAGCGAGGACAATCCTCCTGATCACATGCGGCTGAGCCATAATGCCCGAAGCTATTGTGCGATACGCATTGGCCAGTTCCATCAAATTCACTTCAGACGCGCCCAGAGCGGTTGAAGGGTAAGGCTTCAAGGGTGTCTGTATCCCCACGCTCCGTGACACCTGCAGAATGCTGTCAATCCCGATTCGCTGGGAGACCCATACCGCAACAGCGTTTCTGGATTCCGCCAGCGCTTTCCGAAGAGGAATCACGCCCTGGAATTCATTGTCATAATTCGAAATCCATTTCGTACTTTGTTCCCCGCTATCCCGAACCCCGATCGGCCGGTCAGGAACAAGCGTATCAAGATTAAATTTTCCGTGTTGAAAAGCGGCGAGATAGACAAGGGGCTTCATGGCGGAACCCGGTTGCCTGACGGACTGCGTGACGCGGTTAAAATCACTGTACGAAGCAAGGCGGCCCTGGTAAAACTGACGACCTCCGGATTCAGCGAGGATTCCCGCGTCGCGGTTCCTCAGTACAATGACCGAGCCCTGGATCAACCCCCGGAAACGCGGGTGCCGTTTCTCGTAGCGTTCGAGACCGTGCTCCAGCGCCTCGTTCACAATTTGCTGAACGCGGCCGTCCACGGTCGAGTAAATCTGGATGCGTCCCTGCAGAAGGTCTTCAATGCCCAGATCGGCACGAAAGCCTTTGAGATCATCAAGAACATTTCGCACCACAGCAGGCCCCAGGGACGTCTTAGTCTTAATCCTAACGGCCACCGGAATGGTTTTTTTTTCGGCGCTCTGCGCACTTTCTACAGATATAAAACCATTGGACGCCATAAGCGCCATGTTTTGATTTCTCCGGCGCAAGACCCTCTCTGTATTTCTCGCACTGGGCGCGTAGTAGCTAGGCGCCTTGGCAATGCCTGCAAGCACGACTGCCTTTTCAGCATCATCCACTGTGAACGTTTTAAGAGGCCGTCCGTAATAATATTCGGCCGCCGCCGCAAATCCGTACTGACCGTTTCCCATATAGATCAGACTGGCGTATCGGGCCAGAATTTCTTCCTTGGCGCGGCGTTTCGAACCGAAACGCTCCCGCATTTTTTTTTCGATCCACAACGACAATCGAATCTCTTCCATCTTCCGAACCAGCATGTTGATGCTTCTGGAGTCTATGATGTAAGATAGTACCCTAGGAAGAGATATCCCTTGTCGCAGATGGTTGCCGTTTTCTTGATTCGTCTTGTATTGGAAAGCCATCAGGTCTTTGAGAAAATAACCCCGCGCAAGCTGTTGCGTGATCGTCGATCCGCCCTGCGGTAAGACCGCCGGACGATTATCTTCATTATTCCACCTTATCCCCGTAATTTTTCTTGCCAGACTCCCGATTCTTATTTTGCTTAGTACGCGAGGGAGTGCGGAATAGTCCACGCCGTTATGTCTGAAAAAGTTCTTGTCTTCCGTGGCGATGATCGCATCACGAACAATAGGCGGTATGTCCTTATATCCGATGTTCCGCCTGTATTCTCTGGCCAGCTCAATGATCGGCTGGTCGTTAATGTCGTAAACGTGGCCGATGGTCGGAAACTCAAAACGGATCAAGGGTTCTATGTCAGGCAGGGCGCTGCGGTCAAAATAGACGTGATATAATCCCGTGAAAATGAGAGCGCTCCCTATAACCATTGTGTACATAAGAAAGCGAAAAACGCCTTTCTGCCACCGCGATCCCCTAAAATAAACGCCACGCATTTTACGAGCCGCCCGTTGGAAATTCATCCGCATAAATATGAATATTCTTTTTAGTAAATTAGTGGCTGTCACGAATTCCTTAATCCTCTTTCCCTGCTGTTTTGTTTCTCCGTTAACAAAAATTGTCTTAACAGAGTAACAATTGCAAATGGCTTGCCAACAACTTGAAATAACGGAAGTATTTGTTCATCCTTTGATAACAGTTGATTATATTGACAAAAGAGGAGAGTCCCGGAAATATGTCAGGAATATGCAATGATTGCTTTGGCCTCAGTAACCGGAGAAGCCTCAGCATGTTGAGGGATACTGTAAAAGTAACTAGAAATTAAATCAGGATTCTTACAGCCAACGGGAAAATAAGTGTGCAAATGCTTCCTTGATTTTCTGCGAAAAAGGTCTCTGTTCCCATTTATCCAATTCGATCTGGTCGGATTGGGCAAGGTCATTAGCAAACATGCGCTCCATTTCCACCGCAAACTCACGGCTCAGGACAACCGCGTTCACCTCATCATTACTAAGAAGGCTCAGAGAGTCCAGATTTGTGGAACCGACCGTCGACCAGACGCCGTCAATGACCGCGGTTTTCGCATGAAGCACGACGTTGCGGCGCTCATATATCTTCACGCCTGCTTCCAGGAGCTCGGAATAATTATGCCGCGCCGCGTTTAAGACTATTTGAGAATCGGTGTTGGAAGGAAGCATAATCTTTACATCAACACCGCGCCCGGCCGCATCCGTAAAAGCTTTTAGAATTTGTTTGTCGGGAACAAAGTAGGCATTCGTCAGATAAATAGAACGCTCCGCAAACGTAATAGCCGCCACATACACAATAAACGTAATCCTGTTGTCGGTGCCGGGAGTACTGCCGACGACTCGCACCAGAGCATTACCCGCTTCTTTCAATTCAGGGTAGTAGTTTGGTTTTGATAGTTCCGGTCCATCCTGCTTGGACCATGTGTCTAGAAAGAGCTTCTGGAACTCTGCCACCGCGGGTCCTTCAATTTGAATGTCCGTATCCCGCCACGGCAGAGGCTCTCCTTTTACTTTTTTCCTTCCGGAAAGCCTGGTCGAATAAACATTGCTGATGTTGACCCCTCCGCTAATGGCGACTTTACCGTCAACGATCAGAATCTTGCGGTGATCCGGGTTGACCATGAGCCATTCCAGGCGGCCCTTGTGCGGACTTACCGGATTGAATTCGACCACCTGAATTCCGCCATCCCGCAAGCGTTTGAAAAATGATTCGGACGTTGTAATGCTTCCCATACTGTCGTAAATGATATTGACCTGAATACCTTCCTTCTGTTTTTGCAACAGCAGATCTGTAAATTTTTTTCCGATTTCATCATCTTCGAGAATGAATGTTTCCAGGTTGATGTGGTCTTTGGCGCTCCGTATGGCGGCGAACATCGCGGCGTAGCTAGCCGGACCATCAATAAGCAGAGTGACTTTGTTTCCCCTGGTCAAAGGGCTTTCGGTGACCGACTCTATCACGGCTGTGTAACGCTCCAGGATGTCCGTCGGGTCGACCGATTGCTTCAACCTTTCCATGATCGCTTTACTTTTTTCCGGAGATAATAATCCTTTGGATGAAACGATTTGGCGCGGTTCCTGTGCGGCCGGCGCCTCATCAATCTTTTCAGAAACATTTGGCAACGTCGCGCACCCATTGCCGAGGGTCAAGATGGATGCAAATAGAAAGAATAAAAAAAGACGCTTGGCGATTTTCATATGTTGATCGAAACTATTTTTCTGCAACATCAATACCCACCGGAATCCTTCGTCAGTCACATTTCTTTACGGTCGAAGAACATTCTTTTAATTTTTCCCGAAAATACTTTTCTGATTTTATTGTCTTTCCATCGGAGAATCGGATCATATACGGTTTACC
>JASEHT010000210.1 GCA_030018675.1 Smithella sp. | reverse complement strand
CCCATTACATCGGAAATCTGGAACTCAGGCCGGATCTCCGTTTCACCAGCCGGGTTGTGGATGCATCGGTGAAACCTCGCGGGAAAGTGTTGTTCAATGCCTGGGAGGAAGGCGACTTGAGCGGAAAAACAGAATGGGATAGTGATCTTTACGTCAACGAATGGCTGGTGCGCATCAAAGCGGGGGAGAGATTATTTTTCTCATACGGTTGTGAAAATCTGCAGTGGGGACCGTCTTTTCTGCACTCTCCGTCCAATCCGTTTTTCAGCGATAACGGACGCAGCAATCCGTATATCGAAATCGCGGGGATGGAATTCGGTCGCGTCGTGTTCATCCCTCACCGTTTATGGACGGTATCTTTCATTGCCCACATGGATGAAGGCCGGAATGACCTTCTGGGGCCGGATCCGTTTGAAAAAACCTACGCGGTAAAAATAGATTTCACTGGCAGACAGAATTACGCCTCGCTGATCATTTCAGACAAGGATGACGGGGAGGATACACCGACGGTGGGATTTTTCGGCGGATGGACCGCTTCGGATGCATTGCTGCTGTACGTGGAAGGCAATCTGACGAAAGGCAGCCGGGCCTTGTATCCTCAGGAGGACACATCTTTTCTGGGCGCTTCCATGCGGAAAAGCCGTCAGGACGATTCGGATATCAAACCGGTCATCCTTGCAGGGGCGGCTTACACATTTTACAACAGCGGCACCTTGACGTTTGAATACATGCATAACGCGCCCGGATATAACCGTGAAGAGGCGGATATTTACTACGCGTTCAGGCGCGACGCGGCGGATCTTTTCAATATGGGCGGTATCGCGAAATTATTCGGATCGTACTATCTGTCGCAGACGGGGAAGCCCGGTTTGAGATTTCTGCGGAAAAATTACGCCATGCTTCAGTATTACCAGGGAAACATCAAGGGCAAAATCGACATGACGTTGCGCTGGACGCAGAATATCGACGACGGCTCCGGTCAGTTTCTGGGATTGTTGTCGTATGGTCTCGGCAATCACTGGGAACTCTTCTCTTCCGGGATCGTCAATGCCGGAAATGCCGATACCGAATACGGCAGCATTCTAAATTACCAGGTCATGCTCGGGTTGAAGTTTACTTTTTAGAAATCAGAGGTTTTATTCCCCGTGCTTTTTGTCAAACATTTTATCCCACAGGTATTTGAATCCCGGGGTTAATTTCTCTGTCAGGTTCATCGGTAGTATTTGTTTCATCGGATATCCTATGTTCATCATGCCGCCGGTTTTGAACAGGTTTTCCAGGACGTAGAAAATCAGATGGGCCGGCATACCGACGGCAATTTCATCTTCTGAGACAGCGCCGAAAGACCGATCACCAGCGCCGGGTATGACAACTTCCGGTTTCTGTGTGAGAAACGGCAGAAGCCCGCCTTTGACGCAGGATTCTTCAAAGCCCTCAAATTTAGACATCGGTACATGTTTATGTTCATAACTCAGCGCCTGGATAATATGGGTTATTTGAAGGCCATTACCGTAAACTAAAATGGAATCAGGTATAAATGAAGTTTTCATTAAGGGTGAACAAAGAAAACCGCAATATTGAACAGGGCTGGAAAAGTAATCATCGCCAAGAAGACCCGTCAACGCATCGAATCTTCTTTTCTCCGCGTCAATATTTTTATGCCAGCCCTGTTTCACCTGGCTTTCGATAAGGTCATCAAGTTGAACCGGCCGCCATTTGTGAAGGGCCGTTGCCGGTGTACAGAAATTATCTTTTGCTGTCATGGCCACGGTCATTCCCCAACTTCTGGCCTGTCTGAATGCCTGACAGAGTGCCAACTTCTGACCGAACACAGAGGCCATCGCCGCGTCTTTTGGTATTTCATCCTCGGTTTTAATATATTTTATCGCGACAGGATAAGTGGCTAAATGAAGCTGGTGGTATAATTTTTCGCCACAGGCTTTGTATTCTTCAATCGTATTCATTGTATAAGCTCTCCTTTATTTCATTATTTCCCAGTTATGATTACAATGTTGATGCCTTTTAATGCGACTGCCTTGATACAAGCGGCGTAAGTTTAGCGACCTGCGAAATAATTTTGGCAAACAGTCCCGGGTACACATGAAGTTTATTTTTCCTGATGCCGTTTATGGATTCTTTTACCACCTTAACCGGATCTTCTGCAAGAAATGATGAGAGGCTCTTTAACTGAGCGGATCCGAACTCCGGAGATTTTAAAAGATTTGTTTTAACCCATGACGGATAGATGATGGTTGTATGCAATCCCTTGTCTTTCATCTCGCCGGATAGCGCCATGGCAAAGCCACGCATGCCGAATTTGGATGTGGTATATGGCGTGCCCAGAGAAGTGGCCGCAATTCCGGCCAGTGAACACATAAATACGATATGCCCGCTTTTACGTTCAACCATATCCGGTAAAAATAATTGAGAAAGCCACATGGGTGCCAGAAGATTAATATTGATAAGAGCTTCCCATTGCATATAGGGTATTTCCCAGAAATACCCGTAGTTGATTATTCCCGCGTTGTTCATAAGGATATCCAGATGCGGGGCGAGCGTTCTGGTTTTGCGGTAGAGATCATCACATCCTCTTCTACCGGAGACATCGGCTTCAACAACTCCCAGAATAGTCCCTGGTGTTTTTTTATATTGGTCGGATATTTTTTTTAGTGCAAGTTCGTTAAGATCGGCAAGAATTATATGTGCTCCCAAATTCAATAATTGTTTTGTGTATTCCTGTCCCAATCCGCCGGCAGCGCCGGTGATAAGAATAGTTTTTCCGGTAAGAGATTTCATGATTATAGTGTGACTCCTTTCGCGATTCCATCTCCATCTGCCGGAGGGTAGGGCAGAGGAGGAGTTGGCCAGTCGGCGATAGCCAACCCGTGGTTAAGCCGTGATTTGAATTTGTCTGAAGTCTGAAGCATAATCGGCTTTGTGGTATCAAGCCCTAGAGCTTTTATGTTGTTGGCCATACCGTGAGAACTTTTGCCCACCGTTACATTTACGTTTTTTAAAAGACAATTACTGTAGGTTACCTGTGTGTGAATAATGGTCTTCCATATTCTATTCCGGAAGTTAGACATAGTGACAAGGTCGAAACCTTTCATAGGAATACCGGGACAATGGGAACCCTTTACCTGGACAATCCACTGGTCATTATCGGGGTCTTTCACGCCGAATTCAAAATTGTTGCCGGAAATCGAGAACGGTATTTTTGTCTCAAATTTGGGAAATCCCCACAGCTCGCGTCCGGCAGCCCGGGCTTTGGGAATGGTTACAGGCATTTCCAGCACATACGCGCCGATGCCGTTCCATGATTCACCCTTCTTTTTGAGAAGGTTGGTGATGTATATTTTGGGGTCAGGAAGCATTTCGGGTCGGACAAGAATTGTGATGGTAACTTCGTCGTATGGCCCGATAGTGACTTCCTGATAATTGTAAAAGATCAGGCTGACAATGCACTTGCCGTTGAAAAAACGGCAGGGTATGAGGCCTGTACCCTTAAGCAGCGGTTCCACCCGTGCAGGATCGATAAAATAATTGAGATGCCGTACACGCGTGTTATTAAATAGCATGGGAAGCTCCACCTCGGATATAGAGGTATTGGTTTTTATAGCCGGAACGTTAAAAAACTTATCCTTTCTGAAATCCTCGTAACTTCTAATTTTCATATCCTATGCTCCTTTATATGCTGTTCGAAATCAGCTAATATTTGCTATTTATTATACTTTCTCTAGTGTTTCACTCCGATATTCTTCAATAAATACCTTCATATAGGAAAAAAGATTGTCAATAACGGTTTGCTGGAGAGAAAGCGGGTCTTCATGCATATAGTTCAAAAGATTATTATTCATGCCTGAGATATAGCCATGTAAAGTGCTCCAGAAATAAATGAAATATGAGCGGATTTGGTAGTCAGTTACGCTGCCAATTGTTTCAGCTATTTCCTTTGTTGCCTGTATGGCAAAGAGATAGACTTTCTGTGATTCTACAAGTTCGTATTTTGCAGCTTCTTCCATGGGTGTTCCCACATAGTCCTGATATTTGGGAACATGCCAGGTAAACATCAGATTATAAAAATTGGCCTGTTTAATGCCGAAATGGAGATAGGCTGCAGCCATTGATTTGAGTCGTTCTTCCGGTGATCTTTTTGATTCATAGGCTTTTTTAAATTCTTGATAAAGAAGTTGAAAGCCTTTGGTTAATACTGCCAGATAGATATGATCTTTACTTTCATAAATGCGATAAAGGGT
>JASEHT010000020.1 GCA_030018675.1 Smithella sp. | reverse complement strand
ATTATTAATACAACAACAGGTGCAAGGCATGAGGTTTATCCAGCCATTGCACCTGTAAGTTGTTTCAAGCATTAGAAGATTACTGACTCTTTTCAAACTTTAAACCCAATCAAAACAGATAGCAGTGAAATCTTTCTTCTCTATTTGTAAAATTTCAAACGCCCGATAGGAATGTCAATAATTTTTATTTCTTTCATCGACAAGGATTCTCCTGGCTCTTTGAGATAGAGTTGCTTGGCAATTAAATACATGGGCATGCCACGTCTAAAGAGCAGCAACTGCGCCAATACAATGAAAAGCGGCACACCAATCAGATATCCCAAGAGAATACTGCCGGTGAAATCACGTAACCCCATGACCATAAGAGCCGCCAAGATTGCCAGCCCAAGGCAACCAATCCATTGCGCGCCAAAAGACCATGCTAATAATTGAAGAACGTTGGGAGCCTGATCAGCTGATATGGTTTGATCCTCCTTGATGCCTTGGGTTATGAAATTTGCGACCGCATAAATCAACATGGGCGCAAAAAACATAGCCATGACGATTAACGTCCACCAAACATTGCTCTTCCAGAAAAACTCTATCCCCATGTGTGTACCGGGAGTCCAGAGGACGCCGTTGTGGACGGACATATCGTAAAGAAACCGCTGGTAGCCCGTGCCATCCCAGCCGCAAACCAGAATAAACCAGAACAGAATCCAGGCCCACATCCAGTTGGCATGAGCGGCGTAGTAATTCTTTTTCTGAATAAATTTATAGCTCACCCAATAGCCCAGAATTCCCTGGGTGACATTGGTGACGGCAAAGCCGCAGACAAGCCAGGCCGGTATATCTGTAAAGGTTGTTGCTACCTGCATGGTCTCCCATTGCACGAACTCCCAGAGCAGATACAGTCCTGATGGAGCGAAGAAAACGGCAAGGAATAGCAGAGCGAATGTGTACCATTTATTGTTAAATGGCGTTTCCTGCTTTGCCAGTTGTCTTGCCGAGCAGGCGGCAAAACCTGCACCAAACGCATACGACCAAACAAAATCAACTTGAACCATAATTTATACCCTCCTTGAAGTTTTTATTCATAAATCAAAAAATTACAAGAAAACGCAAACCGCTCTAACGATTTAGATCCGCTGTGTTTTCTAATAAAAATGATGCTATTAGGTAGCGTATAATTGCATAAAATATGCCGCTTCGATTGTTGCGGAATAATTATTCTATATAATCGGAGAAACTACAATAAATGCGGTTGTGTCCAACTATGGTTAATTTTCATTTTTTTATTCTTACACGGCAACGCGTCGAAGCGAACCATAAAAACAGAAAATCTGTCCCGGATACCAGATATCTTGTCCCGAATATGGGACGTTTATCCTGCGTTTTTTAGAAAAAATCGGGGGAAAAGTTATATTTTGATATCGTATTTATTGATTTTATTGAACAGCGTTGATTTGGGTATGCCTAGATGAAAGGCCGCCTTGCGCAGATTGCCGCCGCCAACACGCAAGGCCTCCGTGATAAATTCACGCTCAATTCGTTCCATCTCCTCTGAAACCGTGCAGTTATTTTTAACCATCCTGCTGATGTGTTCCTTCATTACCGCAACATTGTCCCTAGTGACAAATGTTTTGTCCTGCGCATCGACAGCACAAATGTCTTCTTCGGCAATGATATCTTTATCGGTTATTATGATAATTCGCTGAAGCAGGTTTTCCAGTTCTCTTACATTTCCCTTCCAGTCCTTCCGGCTTAAGTATTCCATGGCGGATCCTGTCAATTCAATGCTCTTGTCGTCGCCGTATTTTTTCAAGAAATGCCGCGCCAGCAAAGGAATATCTTCCTGCCGTTCGCGAAGAGGAGGAATATGGATCGGCATGGTGTTAATCCGGTAAAACAGGTCTTCGCGAAAGGCTCCTTTGGAAATCAAGGCTTCCAGATTCTGATTGGTGGCTGTGATCAGGCGGACATCGACTTTACGCGTCATCTCGCCGCCGACACGTTCAAACTCCTGTCCCTGCAAGACGCGAAGCAGTTTGCCCTGCAGATTAATATTCATGTCACCTATTTCATCCAGAAAAATGGTGCCGCCATCCGCCAGCTCAAAGCGGCCTTTCTTGGCTCTGACGGCTCCCGTAAAAGCTCCTTTGTCATATCCGAAAAGCTCACTCTCCAGAAGCTCCGAGGGAATGGCCGCGCAATTGATTTTAATGAACGGACCTTTGTTTCGGCGACTGAGATTATGGAGCGCCTGCGCCACCAGTTCCTTTCCTGTTCCACTTTCTCCCAAAACAAGCACGGGCATATCTGTCACCGCCACCTTGCTGATGACCGCAAAAACCTCCCGCATCCTCGTGCTGGTTCCGATAATATCTTCAAAACAGGAAAGGTCATCCAGTTGCTGATAAAGATAGACCGTTTCCTTTTTCATTTTCTGCAGCAGGCGGGAATTGCCGATGCAGATTGCGGCATGCTCGGCAAGCATATCCAGCAGGGCATGATCATACTTCTGCTGGGCGCGTCCGTTCACTCGTGCAGCCAAAAGGGCTCCGGCAACACCCTCATCCGTTCTGATGGGAGCTCCGATCAATTCAGTGACCGGCCGACCCTGAATATTCAAATTCGGAATTGTCATCGTCTCACCCGAATTTTTATTCACGGCGGCTTGAATCCATTCATGGCTTTTCAGGAGATGGGGAAGATCATCCTCCGAAATACAGTTTGCCTTACTTCCCGATTCATCGAACAGCAATATCCAGCTGACATCAAACTGCATGAGTTCCCTGGTCTTGATGGTGATGTTCTTGAGAGATCTTTCAAGTTCGCTGTGTGACGCGATTTTGCGCCCGATGTCCAGTATCGCATCAATCACGCGCAAATGCCGTTCCATGATGCTGTAGCCGCGCGCGACCGATTCCTTGATGAGTTTGGAAAAGGGAATGCTCATTAACGTAAAAAAAACAAAAGCGGCTATGCGATCAATCAGGACGGAAGTATTGGGAGGAAGATTAAAATATCGCATATCGAAGGCAGCCAGTGAGGCGATAATGGCAATGCCTGTGGTAATGCTGAAAACCACGTAAACAGCACTATACCGAAGAACGCTCGAAATCCCGACCAGATAATACAAAATAAATAAGGGATCGTTCATGGCCCCGGTCGGCATGCTTTTGTAAAAGGACAACATAATCACGCTGATGGTAATAAAGGCAAAATCGAGCATCATCGTGCCGTATCCGATGAGGTGGTGATAATATCCGCGGTGGAGGAAATGGTATATCAGATAGGACACAGCGCAAAAGAGTAGCCATTTGCCGATCACCAGAGGAATGAAGGCCGCATCAATATAACCGGTAAAAAAACGCAGAGCGTATAAAACGGGCACAAACCCGAGCAGAATGACCAGCCTCAACCGGCTGATCAGAAGCTCGCCATTGCGGCTTTCGATTTTCAGAAGATCATCCGTGGGCAGTTGTTCATGTTTTGCAAGCATGCATACCTCTTGCCCTCATGCAGTTTGTTGCGAGGGCTGGAGTATAAGACAATAAAATACGACCTGTCAAAGGAAATTTGACCGTGACTCGGAGAGCGAGTCTTACACCGCGAGAATAATAAACTGGGGTTAGAATATTTTGAGAAGCATCCTTTTTGACGGCATGAACTGGTGTTCGCGTCAAATACTCCTTATAATTTTTTCGACTTCTCCGCCGTACACTTTCAGCTTTCTCTGTGATAAATATTTTTCCGGATGTCCCGCATCCAGCGTCAATTCGAGAAGGTTCTTATCGGGCAAAAACATAAAGACCGCGCGGTTTTCCTCTTTGGCCCGGCGAAAACGCCAGAGATAAAGTTTTTTGAACAATTCTTTCTTGTCGTGATCCAGGGATTCGTAACCCTTGATTTTTAAGTAACCCTGCCGGTTAATTCTTCTTTCGTGCCAGTCCGTTTCGGCGATTTTGCTGAATGCTTCCAGCGCGGCAGCTTTTAATCCCTTCGCATCAAGCTCCATGGATTGTCTCTCGCAAAGCATCGGCAAATGGATAACATCCTGGACGGCGTATTCGATTTGTTCATCCGTCAACGGGCGACCATCCCAACGCGAACGCTGGATTTTTTTGTTTTTTTTCAACTCAATACCGGCGAATTGCAGGAGCATTTTTTCCAGAGACAACTGTTGAAATCCCAGAAGAAGCGCCGCGCGATGGGTATCGAAAATGTTATTGAAATCAAACTTGTAATCTCTTTTGAGGAGACGGATATCGTTCTCCGCCGCATGAAAAATCTTGACGATGCGACGATCTTCAAAGAACCTGCCCAGAAAAGACAGATTCAGATTTCCCGGCGGATCAAAAACGTAGGTCGTGTTATTGGCGTGGACTTGAATAAGGCAGAGCTTCTCTTTAAAATAACGGAATGAATCGTATTCCGTATCAATGCTCAAAACCTTCGCCCGCTCAAAATCCCTGACGGCGCGCTTCAGTTTATTTTCCGAATCCACCAGTAGCCACTTTGCATTCATGGCGGTTACTTAACTCAAACGCAAATTAAATGCCACAAAAATGAAGAGGGAAAAAAGCAAAAGAATCGCCGCAAGATAATCCACGGAAACAAATTTCAGTTCCGTAAATGACGCACGCGGGCCACGCTGGTAGTTTCGCGCTTCCATGGCCAGGGAAAGTTCATCCGCTCTCCGGAAAACGCCAAGCAGCACATTCAGGGTTAGAAACAGGAAGGATTTTATCCGCGGCGCGATGCCCGCGCCCGACAAATGATATCCTCTGGCTTTTTGAGCAATGTCTATTCTTTCTTTTTCGGCAAGCAGAAAAGGCATAAACCTCAACGCCAGGGATATCATGAAAGCGATATCATCAACCGGTACTCGCACTAATTTCAATGGCCGCAAGAAATATTTAATGGCCGCGATCATATGAGACGGCGCGGTGGTCATCGTCAGCAAAACGGCGGCGATAATGAGACTTAAAAAACGCCAGACAACAAAAAAAGCTTCCCTCAATCCCGCCGGCGACCAATGCCACCCCAGAACGGGAATCTGCATCAGGGGTTCACTATCCTTTTCACCGAAGAAAACATGAACGAAAAAAATTAACAGGATGAAAAACAGCAAAGGCTTGAATGCCGCCGCGATGGTTCGCCAGCGGATGCCGCTTACCAGCGCCGCGAGCAAAACGGCCAGGCCCATGAAAAGCGCCAGCGGAGGCTTCACCCAGAGAATCAGAACGCTAAAACAGACGGTGGTGGCAAGTTTCAGTCGCGGATCGAGGTTATGGAAAAGAGACGACCCTTTCACAAATGAACCGGTATGATACATCATCAATCCTTGCTTTTTTCCGCCAGGAGGCGGATTTGTTCCAGCGCGTCTTCCAGGTCAATGATATCGGTGCGCACCGGCAGGCCCGATGCCTGCATCTTCAGCATCAGTTCGGTGATCTGAGGCAACGGCATGCCGATTTGTTTCAGCATGCCGATTTGCGCGAAAATTTCCTTCACGCTTCCGGCAAGATTAACGCGACCTTCGTTCAGAACCACAATGCGTTGCGTGAGGGCGGCTTCCGTGATGTTGTGCGTGATATGAATGATGCCGACGCCTTCAGCGTGAAGCTGGTCAATGATATTTAAAATGCGTTTAGCCGCTGCCGGATCAAGAAACGCCGTCGGTTCATCCAGTGCGATGTAGCGCGGGCGCATGGCCAGCACTCCGGCGATGGCTACCAGCCTTTTTTCACCGCCGGAAAGATTTTCGACATTACGCCCGGCCAGTTCCGGAATTCCCACCCGATCCAGGGACTCGGCCACCCTCTGTTTGATTTCCGCCGTCGGCAGACGCATATTTTCGGGACAGAAGGCGACATCTTCCTCCACGGTCATTCCCACAATCTGACTATCGGGATTTTGAAAAACCATTCCCACCCGCGACCGGATTTCCGGGTGATGCTTTTTATTTTCGGTATGGAGATCGTCGATAGTCACCTTTCCCGCAGCCGGCAGCAACAGAGCGTTCAGATGGCGGATAAGCGTTGTCTTGCCGCAGCCATTCGGCCCGATCAAGGCAAGATGTTCGCCGTCGTTGATTTGCAGCGAAACACCGCGCAGGGCGTCAACGCCCTCCGGCTCATACCTGTAATGGACATCGTCGAAGATAATCAATCGGAAAGACCTAAAGTTTTATTCGGTTCTTTAGCCTGAAACTGACCAGTGCGGCAAGCGCTATTTTCAACAGATCTCCGGGGATAAAAGGCAGGGCGCCGACAGCCAGCGCTTTTTGAAAACTCATGTTGGCCGTGAAAGACAGCCAACTGATGCCCGTCAGATATATAATGACCATTCCGATCAGCATCGAAAAGACATGCCAGGGTATTCCGGGATTTTTTTTCAGTCTATTCACTGTGCCGATGACAAAAGCCGCAACGACAAATCCCGCCAGATAGCCGCCGGTCGGGCCGAATAACACGCCCAGCCCCGCCTTGCCTCCGGCAAACACGGGAAGACCGACCACGCCCAGCATGATATAAATCAACTGGCTTAATGCGCCGAGCGTTCCGCCCAAAAGTATCGCGGCGACATTCATAAAAAATGTCTGCGCGGTAATCGGCACCGGCGGCAGAGGAATAACGATAAACGCTCCCGCCGCGGTCAGCGCGCCGAAAAGCGCCGCGTAAATAAAACCTCTGGTCGATGTTTGAGGAAACACCATTGCCTGCCTTTTTTAAAAAGTCACGGAAATGCCGCCTTTAAAGGTTATGCCCGGCATGGGATAATAGAAGTTGGGCATCCAGTACTGCTCATAGTCAATGCCGAACGAAGAATATTTTACGTCGGCGATATTATCCACTCCCGCAAAAACCGTCATGTCTATTTTGCCCAGTGTCGGTTTCAGATAGGCGTACACATTCATGATCGTGTAATCTTTTAACTTTTCAGCATTGTTGTCGTTATCGCCGGAAAGAAAAGATTTGCCGACGTGTTTTACTTCCGTCCTCAACGTCACATTGAATGGAAGGTAAATATCCAGTCCCGCATTGGCCATATGTTTCGGCACCAACGGCATTTCTTTTTTACGGTTAATCCCATTTTCAAATGTGGCTTTGTGATAGGTATAGTTTCCGAAAAGCCTGAGGTATTCGGGTAGGAGATAGGCAAATGAAATTTCCGCTCCGTCATGGCGGGTTTCTCCCACGTTACGATTCTCTCCTGTCCAGGTCACGGGATCGTAAACATATTCTATTTCATCTTCCATATCAATGCGGAAGAGGGTCAGGCCGATTTTCAGATTTTCCATCGGATAAAACTCTGTGCCCGCCTCCATGCTGATTCCTTTTTCCTTTTTCAGATCGGTCAGGAAATTTCCGCCGAAGCCGCTGAAGGAAGCGACTTCATCAACAAACGGAATTCGGTAAACCGTACTGTATTTCGCGTAGGCTTTGGACTGTTTTCCAAAAAGCCAGGTCAGGCCGGCTTCATATGCCCGCGCGTCATACGTGTTTTTTTGATTGGTAAAGTCGTTTGCCGGATCGGCAAAGTCAACGTTGGATCCCTTAATGGATGTCTGTTCGAAACGATAACCGGCGCTTAAAATTAATTTCTGCAAAAGGCTGAATTCATCGCGGATGTAGCCTCCGATGCTTTCGCGCATAAAATCGGCGGAGCTTAACTGAGCCGTTCTTTCTTTATCGCTGAAAATATATTTCTTGTAAGGTTCGTTATAATAATCGAGCCCCACAATAACCTTATTGTGAAAACCGAAGATATTGTTCTCCAGAATGTATCGGGGGGTGACGCCGAATGTCTGGGCATCCGTATCCGAGTAATTGTAAGAGAACCAGGACGGCATATCCATTTGCAAATCCTTGTTGCCGTACAGTAAGTTGATTTCCAGCCGGCCCAGAGAGCCCCAGAAGGACTTCATGCCGAAATTGATATTGGTGTTTTTATCCGAACCTTCGTCATCCGAATGAGCGTTCATCCAATAAAGAGGCATGGCTGGCTGATATTGTCTGCGGTCCTGCTCCATCTGTTCTTTCGTCAGAGCGCCGGGCATCTGATAATCCAGTTTATTAAATGATACGTTCAGCGACAGGTTCAGCAGATCATTCGCCGAATACCCGACGTCAAAACCGCCGCCCTGCGCGGAGTATTTGGAGCGGTCGCGATAGCCGAAACTGAAATTATTCTCGCCCGTCAAAGCGTAAGTCCATTTATCGGTGGCGCCGCTGACGCCAATCCGTTCATTATGCAAACCGTAGCTTCCGATAAGCGCCGAGGCATTGAGTGCCGGTTTACCCTTGCCCTTCCTGGTAATGATGTTAATCACGCCGCCGATGGCCGCGTCACCGTAAAGCACGCTGCTCGCTCCGCGGACGATTTCTATCTTTTCAATCGTGTTGATCGGAATCTGCATCCAGTTGACGGAGGCCATGTCGGTCCTGTTGAGTCTTCGCCCGTCCAGCATGATTAATGTTTTTCCGAAAGGATTGTCGCCGCCGAAACCGCGCATATCAATCTGCGCCTGAGTGGAATTGCCGCTGTACGTTCTGAACTGAACGCTTTCGAGTTTGTCCAATACTTCCACAATACTGGTCGAGCCCGAATCGGCGATTTCTTCGGCGGTAATAACGGTGACACTGGCCGGCGTCTTGCGGATTTCCTGCGTGTCACGCGTAGCGGTGACAACGATTTCCTCCATCGTGACAACGGCATCATCGGGTTTCTTTTCTTCGGCTTTTACAGGTGAGACAAAAACGATGGAAAACAACAGAACAAAAACGAAGACTTTCTTCATGGGTCTTCTCCTTTCCCCCTCGGGATTAAAGTAAGTTAGACTTCCATAAAGTTTCCTGGCTCGCGGCAACCTACTTTCCACCCTTCCCAGCGCCGATGCGCCAGTGGATCATGTGGATTTCGTTCCGCTTACAGTTGCGGGGCAGCGCCGGACTTAAACCGGCTTCCTTTATTTGGCAGTCTTTTGCTAATTTCTTTCTTTGGCTAACTTTGTTGGCTTCGTTGTCCTTGGAAAGAAATTAGCACTATCATCATCTATTTCAATAACGTCACGCGGGGCGATCCGTCGTACGGATTGGCATCAATCCCGGCATGGACATCGTAAACCTCTTTTATGTTCGCCGCGGTAATAACGTCCGCGGGCATTCCTATAGCATAAATTTTCCCCGAATCAAGCATAATTATCTTTTCTGAATTCTGCGCGGCCAGATTGATGTCGTGCGTAACAAACATTACGGTAAGATTTTGTTCCGCGTTCAACTGATGAAGCAGGGCCATGAACTGCGCCTGATGTTTTAAATCCAGGAAAACGGTGCTTTCATCCAGCAACAGGATTTTCGGTTCCTGGGCCAGGGCCCGGGCAATCAGGACGCGCTGACGCTCACCGGCGCTGAGTTCTCCAAAACGGCGGGAGGCAAAAGCCAGCGAGTTTGTTTTTTCCATCGCTTCATGAACAATCCTATAATCTTTCTTGTCCTCAAACCGGTATCTGCCCAAATGCGGAAATCTTCCCATCAAGACAATCTCTTCGGCGTAAAAGGGAAAAATAACGGACGTTTCCTGCGGCACAATGGCAACTTTCACGGCGATTTCTTTTCGTGACCACCTGCCGGTTTCCTGACCGTCAATCATCATTTGTCCGGCATCCGGCAACAACGTGCCGTTGATTATTTTCAAAAGTGTAGTTTTCCCCGAGCCGTTGGGTCCGATAACAGCAACCATCTGGCCTGCATCAACCGCAAACGAAATGTTCTCAACCACGGACTTGGCGTCATAGCCGAATTTTATATTGCGGGCTTCGATCAGGGACATGGCTACCAGGCCTTTCTTTTCAGAAGAAAAATAAAATACGGGGCGCCGCAAAGCGCGGTAATCACGCCGACAGGCAATTCAGCGGGAGCCAGGACTACCCTGGCCACCGTATCGGCTGCAATTAAAAATGACGCTCCGAACAGCGCCGAAACCGGCAGCAGAAGGCGGTGGTCGGAGCCGAAAACAAGGCGCATAAAATGCGGCACCATGATGCCGACAAATCCGATGATGCCCGCCAGAGAAACAGCCACGGAAATAATCAGCGATGTCAGAATCAACAGCCATTGTTTCGTTCTTTCGACATGAACGCCCAAATGTTCGGCCGTGTCCTCTCCCTGAACGATCAGGTTGAGTTTCCGCGCCTGTCCGTAGAGTAAAATAAATCCGGCAACGAGACACACAGCAGCGATGCCGATTTCTCTGGCCGACGCACGCGACAGATCCCCCATCAGCCAGAAGGTGATGCTGTGCAGTTCCATGCTGTTAACGACGGATAGAAAAAAGAGGATGGCCGCCGAAAAAAAGGCGTTCACGACGACGCCGGACAACAGAAGCGTATTGTCCTGAAGAGGGCCCCGCGAGCTTCCGGCGACAATAAATACCAGAAACACCGTGGTCAGCGCGCCGAGAAAAGCGAGCAGGGGAACGCCAATGTAAAAAGAGCCCGCGCCGATGACAATGCCGATGATGGCTCCCAGCGCCGAACCGCCCGATATGCCGAGAATATAGGGGTCGGCCAGAGGATTGCGTAAAATCGCCTGAAAAATGACGCCGCCGATTGCCAGTGCTGCTCCGACAATCCCCGCGAAAATAATGCGCGGCAGACGCACGGAAAACAAAATCAATTCTTCCTCGGACGAGAAAGACAAATTTCCCCATAGAGCGTCGATAAGATAGCTAAAAACATGTCCCGGGGCGATACGGACCGCTCCCAAAGAAAGCGAGACAATGCTCAGCGCCAATAGAACCAGGAACATCAGGGCGCTGATTTGCAGAACCCGCGATAGCGTGACACGGCGGTAAATGGGCGTCTTCCTCCTCGTGATTATTCAATTTCAGAAGCGTAGAGCGTTGAATTTTCCCGGGCGCTTTATCCTGGACCGATCAATCGGCTTTGGAAGCCTCCGCAGAGCGAACATGATAAGCACAAAATTTTATTTCCGGTGCTTTCCACCGTGATGGGTTATATATTTGCCAACACAAAAAGTCTAGTTGATATGAAAACTTATTCCTTTTTTTCTTCCGGTTCCACAATTTCCGGTGGCAAAGCCTCTTCTTCGGGTTCTTCAATCACGGTTTCCGGCTCCTGAACAGGCGGCGTTTGTGCTTCTTCCGTCGCCTCGGAGGGGGCTTCCCGAACCGGTTCAATCTCCGTAAGCCACAGCGGGTGTCGATGCCGCGCGTAATCCAGGCGCACTTTCCCCGTGAAGATGCCGCGCACCATCGGCCAGTTAGGCCGCAGAAGAATCGCCGCCATGTGCGCCAGAAAGGCCAGAAAAAATAAAATAAAGGAAATGTTATGAATCCAGGTTGCCCAGAGCAAAACGGTATGCGACATATCCGGCGCGTAAATATTCTTATACGTTTTAACCAGACCGGAAAGAATCAGCAGCAGGATGATAAAAGCCATTCCCGCATACGCGAGACGCTGCTCCGGAAGATACTTGCGCATGGGCGGTTCTTCTCCGAATCCGAACAGGCTCTTGATGACGGTGATGGATTCGGAAAAATCTCCTTTTTGCGGAAGCAATCCTTTTTCGCCGAGCAGGCCGTGATAAAAAACATGAAACACCGCCGCAGCGGTGAAAACCAGCGCCGCCCCGTAATGAAGATACAGCGACGTGATGAAATCGGCAGACCAGCCGAGACCCGGAATATCGATGATGTAATAACGTTTGCCCACCGGCAGTTCAAATATGCCGGTTAAAAGAAGGATCAGACCGGAAAGCGCAATCGCCCAGTGTTCAATGAGTTCCAGTTTGCTGTGACGGACGACAAGATTCTGTGCGGGTAAAATTTGCTCTGTCATTGTCTTACTCCTCCTTTCCTGATTTATTTTTTCGATTGGAGAGCCATGACCAGGCGCTGGCCACGCCGGCCGCCGCCAGTCCTAAAACGGGAGCGGCCAGAACGGTCTTCGCCAGAGGATCGGTTCCGGCCATTCTTCGAGGCACGTCCGTCTTCATATCCGGCTGCCCCGGCTTTCTGCTCATCGTTTTATTGATTTCTTCAAAAGGAACCGGCGAGACATAAAGGTTGGATGTGCCGCCGTTTTGCGTTTTACCGTAAATATATCCGTTCATTGCGGCGGCGCGTGATTCGGCTATTTTTTCGATGGCTTTCCTCGAACCGATCAGAAGCGCCTCCCGCGGGCAGGCCTCGACACAGCCGGGCAATCGATCGGCGGCCAGCCGCTCCACGCACAAGTCGCATTTGTACATGACACCGTTGCCCATCAGGCCCGGCAATACCTTCAGATAGATCCCGACGCCGGACTGCCGTTGAGGTATTTCCCACGGACAGACGTCGCGGCATTTCGCACCGCCGAAGCAAAGATTCTGATCAATGACCACCGCGCCGTTCTTATTTTTGTAATTGGCGGAAAAGGGACAGATGGTCGCGCAGGCGGGATTATCGCAGTGCATGCACCGGCGCGGCACAAAAACTGTTTTATTCTGACCGGCGATATTGACTTCGGCCTTGTGTATATAGATAAAATTGTAAGGGGTAAGGCGATGAAAGGCTTCCCGTTTTTCCGACCAGTTCTCAATCGTCTTTCTGGGCCACGGTTCGGGAATCGGATCGACCACCTGAGGAATTTTATCCTTATTGATTTCCTTGCAGGCGCTGACGCACGCGGGTACCTTCCTATCCGTACATCCGTCGCAAAGGCTCAAATCAATCAAGGTGGATATTTGTTTTCCGGTTTCGGCGAAAGATTTCCCGGGAAACCCGACACCGGATACAGCCGCGACTCCCGCCGTTACTTTTAGAAAAGACCGGCGGCTGATCTCGAATTCCTTTTCCTCTTTCATAAGATACCTCCGTTTATGTTTTTTATTATCAAAATATAATACAAAACCACTCCTTCCATCATTGATTTATATCAATCTTGACAAAATCCGTCATTTCCATGAAAAGGGATGCGTCCGTATACATCGGCTAATTATTATCACCGGTGTGTTTCACTATCCACAACGTCTATTTCAAGCGTTGCCGACTCCTGCAGGAATCCTTAAAATTCAACAAGATTATAGCCGGCCCGGTCATTATAAGCCACTGTGCCGCTTGTTCCGACCAATTCATTTTTCTCCATGTCCAGCAGGTCGCCGACATCGGCGCGTATGTGCGCCAGAGCCCGACGACCGTTTTGCAGACGTCCGATGACCGTGCCCAGATGAGGGTTATCGTCCCGATCGTGACGAATCACATAAGCTTCGACCTTCATGACGCCTGAAGCCTTTTCCTGTGGTTCCGGCAGCGCCTGGTCATCAATGTTTTTCTGGATTTGAGAATTATCGGCTGTTCGCCAGGTTCCGGTTTCGGGCTTATCGCCGTAAACACCGACAGACTGTTTTGTATTGTACCAGCCATTGGCCGTCACCAGAGCTTTTGTGTCGCGGTTTTGTCGGATTTGCTCCACGACAGCCGCAATCGCATGCATTGTGTAATTATTGCCCGGACCGCCGAAAAAGGCTAATCCTCCGGTGGCAGTCAGAGGACGAGGATCATTTTCAGGAAGGCCCAACGCGTTCATGGCCATTTGAACCGCGCTGGGGAAACAACTATAAAGATCAAAAATATTAATGTCGTTGATGGATAATCCGGCCTGGGTCAAAGCGCATTTTGCGGCTTCGGCAATGGCCGGGGAATCGTCCAGCCTCGGGCGTGAGGAGACGTACCAGACATTGTTGAAATCGGCTCCTCCCAGGGGATAGACCCAGCGCGATTTTTCAATGCCGAGAGACGCGGCAACTTTTTCCGACGTCATAATGACCGCCGAACTTTGATCGACATCGATATTGGCATTCATCCTCATCGTATAGGGATAACCGATATAGCGGTTGGTCTCATGATGCAGAAGCTGCTCCGCCGTCAGAGGTTCCCGGCTCCAGGCATAGGGATTCCCGGCCGCAGTCCGGCTGAATTTTTCATAGAGATTTGCCATGAATCGTTCATGATTTTCCACGGAGCGGCCGGATGACGCCCTTAACGCGGTTTCGAACAGCGGATACATATAAGACGGCAGAAAAAGATCGTATTGATTTTCCAACGTATGCGTGCCTTCGCGGTTATCGCCTGACATTTTCTCCGGCGGAGCCATTTGGGGCCAGTGATTCTCAAGACCGTTCTTCCGCATCCGGCGGAGCGCATAGAAAGCTTCCGCGCCGGTCATCAGAACAGCCCGGCACTCGCCGGCAGCAATGGAGCGCGCATAATGATTAACCAGCAATTGAGGCGTATTTCCGCCGATCGCCGTGTATACGAAATTGGCCGGAGACAATCCCAAACCGTGGGCGACCCTCTGCGGTGCCTGATGATAGCTCCAGCAGAAAATATTTACGACACAAACCGTGTCGATCGCGGCAGCCATTCCGGATAGAGAAACGCCCGTATCTTCAACAGCTTTTTCGCCGACTTTAATCATCAAGCCGATGGGATCGAAGAGGTCGCTGCTTTCCTTGAACTGCGTATGCTGGGAAACACCAACCAGTATGGGAATTTCCAAAGACGCCATTTGCCTATGCTTTCCTTATCAATCTAATATTTCATCTGGCTTTGGCTGCATTATATTCTTTTAATTTATTCATGTAAATATTCATGATTGCCTTGATGAAATTAACGGGCCTCTTTGACAAAATCCGTCATTTCCTTGAATAGGAAAGCGTCTGCGTACATCGGCCAGTCGTTATGACCGGCGCCTTTTACTAACCACATCTTTTTTCTGCCTTCGGGAAGCGCGTCGTATAAACTGAGGGCATGTTTGATCGGCAGGATTTCATCACGCTCCGCTCCCATGACGGCGATTTTATTTTTAAATGATTGCAGATTTTCAATGCTGTCATACCTGTCGGTTAGAACCAGCTTGACGGGAAGAAAAGGGAAAAGCGATTTGGCAACAGAAGCCAGCGTGTCCCAGGGTGTTATCAAAATGATACCGGCAACCGGCACGGATGTTTGTTTGGCGACGGCGGCGGCCACCCCGCAGCCGAGCGATTCGCCGACCAGATAAAGCGGTTCGCCATATTGCTCGTGCGCCAACTGCACGGTTTTCAATCCGTCGGCGACAAAAGGCTTTTCTCCCACCTTGCCCGGACGACCGCCATATTTAGGATATTCAGCTAAAACGACCCTGAACCCCAGATCCATAAACGGCTTCAAATAGAATCCCCTGTCCAGCGCCGTTCCACCGTTGCCGTGAAAAAGAACAAGTGTCCCGTTGGGTGCAGGCGCTTCTGTGGCGGAAATCAGACCCTGATAATCTTGATCGCCTGCCTGCCAAAGTTTCATCTTTTCATATTCAAGCCCTGACTCGGTAGGCCAAACCGGTTCGGGAAAATAAAGAAATCTGTTTTGCATATCACATCCTCCTAGAAACATTAGCACGATTAGAAACAATATAATTATTTTTAGTTTCTGTTTCATTTATATGGAAGTCAGCTTCAAATTTATTTTGGATATTAGATTATTATACCTGTCCCATTAATTACTATCGTACTTTTAATTATTGCTCCGGCAGATGATTTGGTCTTTGTAATTTCTTCTCAGCTGCTTGCGCTAGCCTTACAAGCCATCGTTCAATAAAACAAGCCATGTATTCTCCATCAATTGGTATAGGTGTTGCAGCTTGATTCATTGTTCGCACAGCTCTCGCCATCACAAAATCTACATCTGACAACTCTGACGTTTGAGAAATTCCAAACGGTTCTAAAGGTTTTAATCGCCCACTCGTACCTCCCAACATAAAATAGGGAATTTCCCACCAACGATACTCCCCAGTTATTAACTCACCAAACCAAAGATTAGCTGAACGCCCCAAATAATAAGGTGCATCTTGCTCTAATTTTATTAGTGCCCCACAAACAATGTCCTTACCAGAGTTTTGGAAGACTTCTTTTATGAGAAATGGAAATGTGATTTGAACTCTTAAAATACCACTGCCAAGCTTAATTTCTTTAGTGGATGAAGACCTTCTTACTACTGGAGCAGCTTGCTCAATAGCATTAAACATTTTTTCAATAATAAAATCTAAAGATTTTAAAGCTTCTTTCGCCTGTTCCCGCCTTGCCTGTTCTTCTGTTTGTCTTTGAGCAAGCTCTGCTTCTCTTTTTGCTTCTTCTGCTGCAATAGATGCACCAACCACAGCTATCGCATTAATGGATTGATTGGTCGGTACACTTAATCCATCTAATTGATTTAGTACCGACTTTATTGACGGCCTAGCTTTTGGGCTCTTTCTTAAACAAAGAAAAACCAATTGTTGAATCTTTGAAGAGAATGGAACTTTTAAAGGTTCTTCAGCGATATGACGTTGACGTAGATCACCTGAAGGGAAAGGTGGTTTACCGGTAAGCAACGCAAACGCAATGCAGCCAAAAGCATACAGATCAGTTGCTTTAGTTGCCCTTTCAAGGCGCCATTGTTCGGGTGCTGCATAATGTGGTGATAGGCAGTCTTTTAAAGTATTTAGCGAAGTAGAATCCTCAACAAATCTTGCTATCCCAAAGTCAGCTAATTTCCATTTGTTTTGATGATATAAAACATTTCCTGGTTTTAAATCTCGGTGAACAATATCTTGAGATTCAGAGATACCCTTTGCAATATCCTTTAGTATTTCGATGGCCTCGTGTTCGGGCACGGATCGTTTATCTATTAATTGTTGGAGCGACTCATCAGCCTTTGCCATCACTACATAGTAATCCATAGATTCTGCATCAATACCGGAATCATAGTAGGGTATTATGTGAGAGAAATTTTTACCTTCAAGTTCTTCTGAAATAACAAGTTCACGGTTTCCTGCAGAAGATGCAGAGATGTGCAACTTCTTCACTGCAACTTGTTCTCCATTGTCACCACGACCTAGAAAGACCGTACCAAAACCTCCAGGTGGACCAAGAGTAATCGATGAATCATATTCCCATACTTGCTTGCGTAACCTTATTGCTTGCATTTGATTCACCTAAAACTTTCAAAAAGTGTTAACATTAAAACACACCGTCAACAATTAATACGCGAACTTTGCTTTTTCCGACTTTTCGGCAAAAGCGTAACAAATCTGGGTTATTTGTAAAGAATAAATTTGTAGAAACGAAACGTAAAAATCATTCCTTACCCTTTCGATTTCAAAGGATAACGAGGTGGCGAGAAGGAAGCTCCGCAGGCGTATTACTAATACGTTGAGGAAGCCGACCCCTGCCTACGCCGAGGCAGGCTATGCCAACAAAGTTAGCCGAAGAAAGCGGATTGGTATTTTATTCCCACTCAATCGTACTCGGCGGTTTCGAGCTGATGTCATACACAACACGGTTCACGCCGCGCACTTCGTTGATGATGCGATTGGATAGGCGAGCCAGAACATCGTGAGGCAGTTGCGCCCAGTCGGCTGTCATGGCGTCATCGCTGGTGACCGCACGAATGGCCAGAATATTTTCATACGTGCGCTGATCTCCCATGATGCCGACGCTCTTTATCGGCAGAAGCACTGCGAAGGACTGCCACAGTTGATAGTATAATTTTTGGGCGCGTATTTCCTCCCAAAGGATGGTATCGGCCCCACGAAGAACGGAAAGCCGCTGCGGCGTCACTTCGCCGATAATGCGAATCGCCAGACCGGGCCCAGGGAAAGGTTGACGCCAGACAACATCATCGGCCAGCCCGAGTTCTTTTCCTAATAGCCGCACTTCGTCCTTGAATAAATGCTTCAGGGGCTCCAGAAGCTTCAATTTCATTTTCTTCGGCAGCCCGCCGACATTATGATGCGATTTGATCACCGCACTGGGTCCGCCGAAAGCCGATCGGGATTCGATTAAATCGGGATACAATGTTCCCTGCGCCAGAAATTTTACCCCCTTGATCTTAATCGCTTCTTTGTTAAAAACTTCGATAAAGGTGCGGCCGATGATTTTCCGTTTCTTTTCGGGATCCGTCACGCCCTTCAATTTTTTCAGGAAGATTTTCCCCGCGCGGGCAAAGCGCAAATTAATCTGCAGATTCTTTTTAAACATTTCAATGACGCGCCCGGCTTCGCCGGCTCTGAGCACGCCGTTGTCCACAAAAACGCAGGTCAGCTGCTTACCGATGGCTTTGTGCAGCAAAACGGCGGCCACCGAGGAATCAACGCCGCCGGAAAGGCCCAGCATCACCTTCTCGTTGCCCACCTGCTGACGAATCTCTTCGACGGTTTGGTTGACGAAAGATTTCATCGACCAGGACTTTTTACACCGGCAGATGGCGAACAGGAAGTTCGCGAGCATCTTTTTCCCTTCTTTGGTGTGAACGACTTCGGGGTGAAATTGCAGACCGTAGAAATTTCTTGTGACATCTTCGGTCGCGGCGACCGGCGTGTTCGTTGTGGAAGCCGTTATCACAAATCCCTCGGGCAAAGCGCCGATTGAATCGCCGTGGCTCATCCAGCACTGTGTTTTTTTCGTAATGCCCTTGAGAACGCCTTTCTGTTTTTTAACCAGCAGTTCGGCAAATCCGTATTCACGCTTTTTCGAACCGATTACTTTGCCTCCCAGGGAATCCACCATATATTGAAGGCCGTAACAGATACCCAGAATGGGAATGCCCAAATCGAAAATGCCCCGATCCACCCTGGGCGCTCCTTTGCTGTAAATGCTTGCCGGACCGCCAGACAAAATGATTCCCTCGGGATTAAGCGCCCGAATGGTTGCAAGGGGAATATCCGGCGGTTCTATCTGGCAGTAAACCTGGTTTTCTCTGACCCGCCGGGCAATTAACTGATTATATTGAGAGCCGAAATCTATGATAAGAATCATTGTACATATCCTTAGATCTGCAATGTGTCTTGAGGCAGATGAATAATATTTTTGTCAAAATCATATGCCGTCTAATATACTTATATTCGAAAATTAGCAACTGTTCATCAACGTGAACGCACATTAAATTCAACAATAATTAATACAAAAATGTAACAATCCATAAGTTTTCATACAGCCGGAAACAACCTGATATGCTTAATAAAGTTGTTGAAAAAATTAGAAAATCACCATACATAAAAAAGCTAATAGGACAAGGGGTATTTATGATTTCGAAGAGAGCATCCAGATTCACGTCTTTTATTGTCATGGACGTCATGGCCAAAGCCGAAGAACTGGAACGTAAAGGCGAAAACGTGATTCATATGGAAGTCGGCGAGCCGGATTTCCCAACCCCCAAAGTTATCATGGATGCGGCAAGCAAAGCGCTGCTGAAGAACAAAACCCGATACACCCACGCGCTGGGTTTGCTCGAGCTCCGGCAGGCCATTTGCGATTTCTATTTAAAGGAGTACAACGTCGGTATCACGCCCGACCGGGTGATGGTATCCACGGGAACATCGCCGGCTCTGCTTTTTGCGATGCTGGCGATTTTGGATCATGGCGATGAAGTCATCATCTCGAATCCGCGTTATCCCTGCTATCAGAACTTTATTCTGGCGGCAGGCGGCAAGGTCAAAGAGGTTAAAACTTATCCGGAAGACGGATTTCAGTACCGCCCGAAGGACATCAAAAAGAAATTGTCGCCCAAGACAAAGGCGATTCTGATCAATTCGCCTTCCAATCCGACGGGCATTGTCATGACCAAAGAACAGTTGCAGACCATCGCACAGTTCAGCCGTCAGTATATTATCTCGGATGAGATTTACCACGGTCTGCTTTACAAAGACCGCGCCCATTCCATTCTGGAATACACGGACAATGCGTTTGTCATCAACGGTTTTTCAAAACTTTACGCGATGACCGGCTGGCGCCTGGGCTACTGCATTTTTCCCAAAGCGTTTTCCAAAGTCATGCAGCGAATTCATCAGAATTTCATGATTTCCGCCAACGGCTTCATCCAATGGGCGGGCATTGCGGCTTTGACCAAGGCGCAAAAAGACGTGGCCAGAATGGTCAGAATTTACGATGAACGCCGCCGTTATATGCTGGAGCGCTTAAAGACCATGGGATTTGTCATTCATG
>JASEHT010000209.1 GCA_030018675.1 Smithella sp. | reverse complement strand
TTGGCTTACTGAATATGCTCTCATATCTCATGCCACAAATGGAATTCCAGCCTGTTTCAGATAATACGCTTCCTGAGCAGATTTTAACGAACTTCTATCGAAAGCTTCTTCATAATTTTTTCTGTTGGTTTGCCGTTATCATCATACGATCGGATGCGGTAATATTTCTTCCGCATTTCCTCCAGGGGAACAACTCTTCCTTTGGGATCGTTTTTACGGCCTTCCTTGAGCAGACGTCCCGGCAGAGTGTCATCTTTTACGGTAATACCTTCGCGTGTGTTCATGTAACGTTCAAGGATATGGATGCGTTCACCCGCTTTCAAAAATTCCGAGCGAGACATTTTCAAACCTGTAATTGAAGACCAGAACTTGTGATAAATGCTTATATCAGCGATCTTAATCGCAACCGGATAGAGCAAACCCATCACTATTTTCAGGTAAAACAGACCGTTGTATTTCGTCAGCGGATTTTCCAATATGTAAGCAAACGATGTGAATACGCAGGTATGCAGAGAATTCACGGTGCAATTAAAATCTTCAAAGAATTTCACCCAGACGTGTTTGCCAATGGTTGAATAAGGATCAAGCACATGAACAAAGTTTTCCTGCGCCATAACAGTTGAAGACAGGTGACAGGCGCCGCGATTGGCCACCGCATAATTAAGACCGACACCGTATGAGCCCCGAGGATCATACGCCGCCATCTCCATACCCTTGACCTGAATGGCAAAATCCTCGCCGCCGTATTTTTTTGATAAAGCGCGCGAACCTTTGCCCATCTCCTGTCCTAATCCTCTGGCGTAAGCTGTATCCTCAATAGCCTGGGCCACACCTTCCGGGGAACCGAATTTCAAATCTGTTTTTATCATGCCCTTTTCGCCCGCTTCCATGACCCAGGCCAGGGTGCCGCCCATACTGATTGTGTCCATGCCGAATTTGCCGCACAGATCATTCCATTCGGCGATTTTAACGGGATCAAATACTTCCAGATTGGAGCCCATGACGCCAACAGTTTCATATTCCGGCACAGCCAATTCCTTGCCGTTGAATTTTCCCGACTTGCCGCACAAGATTGTGCATGGCTTGCAGGTGTGATGTTTCGTGTTGAAATTTTCACTGAAATATTCGCCGGTGAGTTTATAGGCATTATCCGAAGAGCCTGACGTAAAGTTCCGCACCGGCATAATGCCGGCTAGATTGGTATAATTCACCAAGTTATTTGTGCCGAATCTTCTCAAGGCGTTGGACGTTACGGCATTAGCATTGATGCGCTTGGTGGCTAATTTTTTGACCTTGTCAAATTTTTCCTTGTCTTTTGCCACAATCTTGTAGGCGCCGCCTATCGCGTAAATGGCCTTGAGATTCTTGGCGCCCATGACCGCGCCCATGCCGCCGCGGCCCAAAAAACGTCTTCCCGAAACGATATTGGCAAAGAGAACTTTATTCTCACCGGCCTGACCGATTACCGCCGCCCCGGCATTTTTATTTTTACCGAGCAGGTCCTGTGTTTCAAAGGCATCCTTGCCCCATAAATGCGAAGCATCCTTAAACTCCACACCTGACGATGTAACAGCCAGATAAATCGGGGCATCGGATTTCCCCTTAATTAATATGCCATCCCATCCGGCAGTTTTCAAAGCCATGCCGAACGGCCCGCCGCAAGAGGCGTGATCCATAATACCGGTTAACGGAGATTTTGTTAAGCCGGAAAATCGGCCGGAGCATGCAGCGCCTGTTCCCATCAACACACCGGGCATAAAGGCGATGATATTTTCGCTGCCCAGCGGATCTATTTTGGCCGGCATCCGATCATAAATGAGTTTCAGACCCAGACCTTTGCCACCCAGATACATCTTTCTTTCTTCATCAGTAACCTGATAAACGGTAAAAGTTCTATTTGTCAGATCAACTTCCAGAACTTTATTGCTGGAACCCACTATTTCAGGAATATTTTTTTCCTTTGACTTCGTGGCTTCATTTTCTTTCGTTTCGCTCATCATCCTACCCCTTTTAGGTTTAAGAGTTAATGCTATTAATAAGCTGCCTTCAGAATTTTCAATGCTTCCTCATAACTGACTTCCACCGGACTAAAAGACAGCGCGCCATCATTGAGGGCGGTCTTGGCAATAATTTCCAGCTTATCTTCAGTGACACCCGCTTCAGAAAGGCGCACGGGTAAACCGCATAGTTTTTTAAGTTCACCGGTTATGCTTCTTATAACGGCGATCGATTTTGCCGCTCTTTCAGCAGGCGGCGTCTGCACATAGACTTCCGGACCGGCAACGTGCATTAACAAACTCTCAATATATTCCTTTGTTTTTGGAGATTTGTCGGATTTGCCAATATAGAATTCCAGACCATAGGGCAGTAATATTGAATTCGCTATGCCGTGCGGCACATGGCAAACACCACCGCTAGCGTGAGCAGTGGCATGAACGATTCCCACCATGGAATTGGAAAATGCTAAACCCGCCAATAGCGCCGCATTGGCCATCGCCAAACGGACATCCTTGTTGCCGCCGTCGGTTACCGCCGTGATGATATTGTTGCGTATGAGTTCCATGGCCGCCGTCGCAAACGCATCGCTGATCGGATTTTTCTGCGTCCCGATAAAAGCTTCTACCGAATGGGTAAATGCATCCATCCCTGTTGCCGCGGTAATCTTGGGCGGCATGCTCATCGTCATGCGGGGATCCAGTATCGCAATTTCGGGCAGAAGCAGCTCCGACGTGAACACCATTTTGACGTTCTTTTCCGGATTGGCGATAACAGCAACCATGGTCACTTCGGAACCGGTGCCAGCCGTCGTGGGAATTACAATAAAAGGCTTCATCGGTTTGTTCAGCCGGTAATTACCCATGAATTTCAGCAGGTCATCGGTATCTTCCGTAATCACGATGTTTACACCTTTGGCGGTGTCTATAGCCGAACCGCCACCGACAGCAATGATGGAATCGCATTTCTGCGCTCTGTAAACGTTTGCTATCTGATTGACAACGACATTGGATGAATCCTGCGGGGTTTCGTCAAAAACCGCCCCGATGACCGTATCCGTGCCCGCGAAGCTATCTACGACATGTTTGATCAAACCGGCCTGCGCCACTCCCTTGTCCGTAATGATGATCGGTCTTTTCGCGCCGAGGCGACTCAGCTCAAAAGGTATCGTCTCCAACGCTTTGTATCCGGAAACAATCTTAACTGAGTTAAAAAATTCATAGTATTCAGGTATCACAACATTTTTTTTGAATAACATAACAGTCCCCCTCCTGTTTATTCCAATCTTATTTGATGGCACCGTAGCCTATATTAACATAGGTGATGGCACGATTGACCAGTTTCTTGAAAGTAAGTTTCGGCACTTCTTTGATGTAGAAGCGGGCGATGAAATTCGGCAGTAAAAGCGTCTGCACGACATTCATAATTCTGATGATAGACATGGTGTAAAGAAGACTTCCCCTGACAAATTGGCGGTTATGATACACGGCATTGGGGACGCTGATGCGGCCCGTCATCACCAGATAGGCGAAAGTAATATTCTTCCAACACATTTCAACATCAGCGTAAAAGACTTCCTTTTCGCCCAGATACTGAAAAGAACCTTCTTTCTTCAGCATCAGCATGCTGGGCCCTCCAACCACCGACATGCAGAAGGAAAAAGTTTCCGGCCAGCTGTCCACTTCTTTCTTCACGTCGGGATCGATCCGATAAGCGGTTTGCATTCCCATGCCTATAAAAAAGAAAAAGACGCGTGTAACCAGCGTCTCAAACCATTTCTTACCAGGCACAATTTCTTTGAATTCAGATATTGCTTTCATGCCCCCCCCTGTTTTTTACTGTGAAATTTAGGAAAATAGTTTTTTTGAATGCGGGTTAACTATCATAATTAAATTCTTTATACAAGGCCATTCTCACCTTTCTTCTAAAAAATATTTTGATGTGCATTTCTTCAGGCGTGATGCCATTTTTTGATTTCATCATCCGTGCTCGTTGTATAGAATCTATTTCGATCAGGTCTCGTTTCGGGAAGAATTGTCTTGACAATATTAATATATTTTGTTTTATTTTCAACACTTTCCAAAAATATTAATGAAAATAAATTTTAAAGGAAGGCAATAACCATGAAAAAATTATTTTTTACCTTTTTGGTGTTTTCTTTATTTACCACATCGGCATTTTGCGCCAACCTGCTTCCCGACATCCCCGCCGGCACAGCGGAGGATTATTTCAACAGAGGCAACCAATACAGACAGGCGGGTAATCTTGATCAGGCTATTTCCGACTATACGAATG
>JASEHT010000208.1 GCA_030018675.1 Smithella sp. | reverse complement strand
GGGCAGCAATACCATGTGCAGATTTAAGGGTTCTTACATGAAGTCTTTAAATTCTGATTGCCATGCGATCTTTTACGGCTTTTTCGCCGGGCCCTTTTGTTATCCTTTCACGCTTAAAAATTTCCCGACACCTATAGAATTTGACTTCGACGGAGGTATGCCTCGTGCCTAAGATTGTCAACCATGAACAATACCGGCAAACCCTGCTTGAAAAAAGTTTATATCTATTCACCCGCAAAGGCTACAACAACATCAGCATGAAGGAAATCGCCGCCGATATCGGCGTATCGACCGGAACGCTCTATCATTATTTCCCTTCCAAGGAAGATATGCTCGCCCAGATGATTGCCTGGATCGGCGACAAAAACGTGGAGGAATACATCGAGCGCACCCGTTCCGTTGATAAAGTCAAAGACCGTTTTGATATGATCGTGGATTTCTGGAAGGAAAAAAGCGAGCTTTACGAAAATATCATGCTGCTGGCGATTGATATGTACCGCAATACGGATATTGAAGAGTGGAAGCCGGTTTATTCCTTTTTCGCCGAACGCTACACGGCGGGCATGTCCGAGCGTCTCAAAATTTCACGGCAGTTCGCCCGTTCGATCTTCATTTATTTCATCGGACTTTCCTTTCATTCCCTGGCCTTCGACGGTCCCGATGAGTTTCATAAACAAATCGATTTTCTCGATATTATATTCAGGCCGCCGATCGTCGACGCGCCCGGGGACATGGAGAAAGCGTCTCAGAATTTCAAGAAAATAACCAAAACTTATCTGATGAACACGATGGTTACCGAACAGGACACCATCGCAAGAAAAATTAAAGGTACTCAACCCAAGAAGACAGCCCAAAAGACTACCAAAAAGACGACTAAAGGAAGAGCGAAGGCTTAAGATTTAGAAACATAACGAGAATAAGAGGGGGACAGAGAAGACCATGAACAAAACATTGGATGAGTTATTTGTTTATCCGAAGGAACTGGTTGATGAGGAGTCGAAACGCGTCATTCACCTGGTCAGACAATGGGCCGACAAGGAGATCATTTCCAAACGCCAGGAGTACCGGGAGAATTATGAAAAGCTCTTTATCGAAACACGGAAGTCGCTCAATTTAACCATCGGTTTGCAGCGCCTGACGCTGCCGGAAGAAAGCGGAGGTTTCGGCTGGAACAATCCCGCCAGCACACCGGGCATTGTTTCGGTACTCACGGAAATCGGGCGGGCTGATGCCGCTATCGGTGTCATTTCCGCGGTAAAATGCGTTGTTTTCGCCGCAACAACATTATTGCCACATCTGGATAAGGATGTGTGCGACGTTCTGGCGCCCATCTACTGCGCCGATGAACTGAAAACCCCGTCTCTTATTCTTCCCGGCATGGGCACGGTCGGCGAGGAGACTCCGCTGTTTTTAGGCAGATCAATTCTGGCCACCGTGGAACCCGATGGGGACGGATACGCGGTCAACGGAAAAAATATGAGGCCGTTAAACAGCGGCGCCGTGGCCGATCTTTTCTGTGTGGTCTGCGCCGACAAGCTGGGACGTCCCTGTGTTGCTCTGGTTCCCGGCGACGACAGAAATATCGTGCGCGGCAGAACGCTGCTGGAGACCGGTCTCAACGCCAGCGCCAACTGCGATGTCAGTTTCAATAATGTCAGAATTCCCAAGTCCTATCTGATTTCCCGCGACGGCGTGGTCGAGCAGATTTACACCTGGCTCAACCTGCTGCTGGGCGGCGTGAGCGTCGGCGTGGGAATGAATTTCTTCGAAATCGTCACAGAATGGTCGGAAACCAGAACCATCAAAGGCGGAACCATGATGAAGGAAAATCCCCTTTGTGCGTCCGTTCTCGCTGACGTGGCCGATGAAACCTTCACCGCGAGACTGCTCCTTTATAATCTGGCGCACATCATGTCCAAACCGGATGACTGGGGATACAGCGGCTCCCAGCGGGTTTACACGTTTTCGCAGATTATCGGTTCGCAGGTGCAGCAGAAAATTATGCGGGCAATTAACAGAGGGTTGGAACTGATGGGTTCCGCCGGTTATTCCAGAGAGTGGCATGTGGAAAAACATTGGCGCGATATCAAGACGATTCAGTCCTACCTTTGCGGAGTCGGCGCGGAGGCGCCGGTAAAAATGGATACGGCGCGGTTTTTCTTCGACTGCAAAGAGATATAAGGAGACCTATCATGAAAAATTTCGATGAATTCTCAAAACCGGAAGAATATATATCCCCGATGGATAAACACCTGCGCAGCGCGCTTCGCAACTGGGCGGAAAAGGAAGTCATGCCGCTTAGGCGCAAATACGATGAAGACTGGAAAGAGCATCATCTGATTGAACCGGCCTTCGATAAGCTCATGGGAAACAAAGGTCTGGGCATCCAGAAAGCGCTTTTCCCGCCGGAACTCGGCGGCTGGGGCATCGGCCAATCCGATTACGCCTTTACCGTCGCCTGCGCGCTGGCCGAGGAAGTAGGCCGGGCGGACACGGGGATGGCGGTGGCGTTCATGGTCACCTACTGGCCGCTGACAACCATTCTTGTCGATCCGCATGTTAACTGGCGTCTGGCCAGGGAGTTCGCTCCGATGTTCTGCGAAACGGAAAAAGCGGTTTTCGCGGCCAATGCGATGACCGAACCCCAGGGCGGAGCGGATATTGAAAATCTGGAAATTACCGGCGGCAAAACCATCCGCACCACCGCGCGCCTCGACGGTGATGAATGGGTCATCAACGGTCACAAGCTCTGGCCGACCAATACCGGCGGCGTGGCCAAACTTTTTATCGTTCCCTGCACAACGAAACCCGGCTCCACCGATATTAACGACTTTGCTTTGATATTTGTACCCGCCGATGCCAAAGGCGTAACCCAGGGGGGCCCTTACGAAAAAGCCGGCATGGCCGCCGATAAAAACGGCGACATCTGGTTTGAAGATGTAAGGGTTCCCAGTTGGTACCGCGCCCAGGGCCCGGGAAAGGACGCCGAAGTGTTCCGCGAAATCATTCCCTGGGGCCTGATCGGCAGCATGGGATTTCTGTGCGGCGCGATGTTGAATCTCTACGAAATCCTCTACGATTTCGTTTCCACCAAAACCTATAAAAATAAACCTTTGAAAGAAGATGACTGCGTCGCCGGAATCATCGGCCGCATTGCCGGTGATATCGACATCTGCCGGATTCTGGCCTACGAATCGGCCAGAATGGGAGACCGGCGCAACAAGCCCTACGGGTATCCGCTGCATTCCGATGAAGTGGTTTCTAAAATGCGCAATCTTAAGGATTTCGTCTCCGACAGGGCGGTGGATGTTTTCGGCAAGGCCATGGATGTCTTGGGAACGTACGGAGCCGACCGCGAATACGACATCGAAAAACACTGGCGCGATATCAAGATCATTCAGTTGTGGATGGGCGGCAAGCAGCTCTGCCAGATGGAAGCAGCCCGGTATTTCTTCAATTGCAAGACATTATAGGAGACCAAATCATGCAAGAAGCCAATAAGGGAGTGATTGATTTAACCGACCGCGTGCTGAAGGAGCTGCTCAAAAAGCCCGGCTTCAAGGAGAACATCCGCACCGTGCTCCAGAATATTGATCCGGACTCCGGACGCCGGCTGGTTCGCACGCTGATGTGGCAGGACCCGGAGTTTTTTCTGGGCGCGCTGGGCGCTGTTCCCGCCGTTGCCAATACCTTGATTCAATGCGTGGATGAACTGCTCATTCAGCTCAATGAAAAATTTTCGCCGCAGCTGCTTCATGATTTTATGAAGTCGATTGTTCTGTCGCTGGACAAGGACACGCTGGAGAACATTGTCCGCAACGGAAAACTGCTGGGCACCCAATTATGGGTGGTGGCGGAGGAGACCTACAATGAACAGCATGCTGCCCATTCAAAAACGGAGGGAGAAGACCATGGAAAATAACGCCGTGATGCCCGCCGAAGGTGGCGTAATGAAAGAGGTGCTCAGCACGCCTTTCGTCAAGGATATCATCAGAAACAATTTACAGAATATCAAGCCGGATAAGACGCACCCGGTCGTCAACGCGCTGATCTGGCAGGATCCGGAAATTATTCTGTCCGTTCTCGGCTCCATTCCGCCAGTCGTGAATTCCTGCGTCGGCGCCCTGGGGGAAACCGGAAGACAGCTCAATGAAAAATTTTCGCCGCGGCTGCTGAGCGATTATGTCGGCAGCATTCTCCAGGATATCGACACGGACGAACTGAAGGCGCTGGTTGACGCTTACGTTGAGATGGGAAAAAATCTCTGGGAAGCTTCCCCGGAATTCAGGGAAA
>JASEHT010000207.1 GCA_030018675.1 Smithella sp. | reverse complement strand
AAGAGATCATATCCTTTCAATGGCTGAAAAGGCAATGGCTGAAAAGGGTTCGCTTGGGCGCCGGACGATGCCGCGCTATTGACCGGCAAGCATCAACGTCAGTGTTCCCAGAATCCAGCAATAATAAGCGAAATATTTAAGACGCGCTTTTCGAATGACCAGAAAGAAAAGTTTCAGCGATAAAAATCCCGCCAGGGCGGCGCTGATGAAACCCGCGATGTAGGGCAATATGTCCGCGGAAGAAATGTATCGGAGGTATCCGGATTCTAAAATGACCGCTCCGCACACCGCCGGCACGGAGAGGAGAAATGAGAATCTGGCGGCTTCCGCCCGGTCAATCTTCAGAAAAATAGCGGCGGTTATCGTGGCGCCGGACCGTGATATTCCCGGCAGAAGGGCAAAGGCCTGCGCAAGGCCGATTAAAATGCTGTCGGTTAGGGTCATTTCTTTTGTCTCCCGTCGGACGTTCCTGACCCGGTCGGATAAAAACAGCAGCAGGCCCGTGATCAGCAGAAAGAACGCCGCCACCTGAGCGGATTCAAAAGTTTGATGAATCGTTTTTCTGAACAGAAGTCCGGCAAACACAACCGGAATGGTGCCGATAACGATGAGCAAAGCGAACCGTCTGGAAACGCCGGCATCAACGGGCGAAGGTACGGACAAAATCCGGGCAGGGATGAGACCTCTGGCGATGTTTATAATTTCGGCGCGAAAATAAAAAACAATGGCGAAAAGCGTTCCCAGATGAAGGATCACGTCAAAGGCGACACCCGGTTGCCGGAAGTCCGCGAAGAAGCTTTGCAGTATGACCAGATGAGCTGAACTGCTGACGGGAAAAAGTTCCGTGAGGCCCTGGACTATGCCTAAAATAATCGCCGTGGATAAATTCAAGCGCCCTCACTTCCGACATCCATGATATCCTTTTTCCCGACATCCTGCCATTCATTGTAATTATTTATGATTTCATTTCTGACTGTTTCAATCAATTGTTGACGTTTTTCAACATCAAAACTGTTCACATCAACGGGTTTCCCGATGACTATTTTTATCTGGCCGGGTGTTACTTTCAACGATCTTTTCGGCATAATAAGGCCGCTGCCGATGATGGAAACAGGCACGATGGGCACGCCTGACTTAATCGCCAGATGAAAGGCGCCCTGTTTGAAAGGCTTGATTTCTCCGTCACGGCTTCGGGTTCCTTCCGGGAACGTCATGATGGATTTTCCCGCACGGATTTTCAGAGCGGCTTCTTCCAGGCTCTGCATGGCTTTTTCATGATTGCTCCGGTCGATTTCGATATATCCGGCGCTTCTCATGGCGGCTCCGAAGACGGGAATCGCGAATAATTCCTTTTTGGCAATCCATCGGAACTGAACGGGGATGTGCGCGAGGGAAATTAAGATGTCGAAATCGCTTTGATGGTTGGCCATGAAGATTTGAGGCCGGCTTCGCAAAATATTTTCGCGTCCGATAATGTTCACCCGGGTGTTACATAACAGAAGTAGAATTTTTGCCCAGAGGTTGGCGACCTTGTGAATTCTGTTATCCGCGTCCGGAAAAACCGAGAAGACGACAGACCAGAAGGACATAAATGCTGTTATGGCAACGCCTAAAGTAACTAAGAGCGCCGAATAAATCATGAAATGTTTCCTTCGTGCAGCCAGAAATTGATCATTTTTTACTTGATAACATAAGCGAAGTCAATAAATGAATTGGAGTGAAGATCGATGTTCTTCGTTGCCTTGTTGCGAAGCAGGATGAAAGAAAGGAAAAGCGTTGTGAAACTATTCGAGTTTGAATTTATTTTCCCGAAAGAGTTTTAAACAGGATTTTGCTGCCCGGCTGTCGTAGAGAATTCCCGCGTTATGTTCGATTTCCGTCAGCGCTATGTCAATGCCCAGAGCCGGTCTGTAGGGGCGATAGGACATGATCGCTTCGACTACGTCGGCCACGGCAAGGATCCGGGCTTCGATGAGGATGTCGTCTTTTTTCAATTTTTGGGGGTAGCCTGAGCCGTCAATGCGTTCGTGATGCTGATAGACGATGTCGGCCAACGGCCAAGGGGATTCCACATCTTTAACAATATCGTAGCTGTGCCGGCAATGGGATTTGACCAGTGAAAATTCAAGATCGGTCAGCATGGTCGGCTTGCAAAGTATTTCCGAAGGGATGGATATTTTTCCAATATCGTGAATAGCGCCGGCCATGCGGATGCCTTCAATGACATCGTGTGGAAGGTTCATTTCCGTGGCGATGGCCCTCGCCAGGTCGGCTACCCTGCGTTGATGTCCCGCGGTATAAGGATCTCTGGCTTCGGAGGCAATGCCGAGCACTTGAATGGTTGTTTTGATCGCCTTCCGCAGGCTGTTCATGGTTTCTTGAAGTTTCTCCTCCGCTTTTCTGCGCTCTGTGATGTCCTGATAAATAATCTGATATTGTTTCCGCCCGTTCCAGAAAATTTCTTTGCGCAGGGCATGGACATGGCGAATCTCTCCGTCTTTTCTGACGATGCTTATTTCATATTCCAAATGAACGGCCGCTTCATCCAGTCTTTGTTCCTCTCGCAGCTTGAAGTCAGCCATACTTTCCGGCGTATAGCGTTTGTGCAGGGGAATTTCTCGCAATTCATCAAGGCTTTGATATCCATAAATTTCCAGAATGGCTTTGTTGGCGTAGAGGGTTTCCCCGTCCGGCGCGACAATACGCACCCCCATGGGGGATTCGTCAAGTGAATGCCGGAAATTTTCTTCGCTTTTGCGTAGCGAGTCTTCGATTTTTTTTCTTTCGGTGATGTCTCTGCCCTCACCCAGGATGGAAAGCGGTGCACCGTTCTCATCTCGGATAAAACTGAAAGCGCATTCCATGAACAAAATTTGACCGTTTTTATTGATCAACTCCAATTCCACGAGCTTATTCATGGAATAAGCCGGATCCGAACATGCTCTGGGCAGCTCTTCCGCGGCAATCCTCATCGCTCTCTCGTGTGATGAAGGCGAGAGGAGTTTATCAACCGTGATTTGCCTCAATTCATCCAGTGTGTATCCGAGAAGTTTTTCCGCGGAAGGACTGGTGTACTCAATTTTGAAATTCATATCCATCAGCCAAACCTGGTCTTTCACGTGGTCGGCCAGCAGACGGTATTGTTCCTCGCTTTTCTTGAGCAATTCTTCTGTTTGCTTACGCTCCGTTATATCATGAAATATTCCCCGGAATCCGGCAGGCTTTCCACTGCCGTCCTTAATCAAGGCCGCCGATTGTTCAATGCATCTTCGGGTTCCATCTTTTCTTATGATCTGCCAGTCGAATTCCTTGGTCGGCTCGCCTGTCCGGTACACTTTATTGAAGGCCTGAAACACTTTTTTCGCCGTGTCCTTGTCAGTGTAGTTGCGATTGTTCATTCCCATGAGTTCTTTTCTGGAGTAGCCGAGCAGCTTGCAGACCGGATCGTTAAAGAACGTAAAATTGCCGGCGACATCGATTTCATAGTAGCCTTCTTCGGTGGTTTCCAGAATGGTGCGGTATTTTTCTTCCTTTTCCGTCTTCGTCTTCTCAGCAGATTTGTGGGGGATGTCATCCGTCAGTATGGCAAGCAGATAATTCTTGCTCCGTCTTTTGATAATTTCTGCCGTAAAAAGACCGTTGAAAATTTTACCGTCCTTATGTCTTATTCTTAATTTATGGTTTTCGAGATAACTTTGTTTGATCAGCTTCTTCAGGGCGGTCTTTTTTTCTTCGGGGTCGGGGAATAAATTCAGATCGTCAACGGTTTTTCCTATAACCTCTTTTTTTGAAAATCCGGTTATTGGGAGTGCGGACAAATTTACATCAAGAATTTTTTTGTTCTGGAGGTTCATCAAAAAGGTCGCGGCGGGATGATGATGGAAAAGAATATTTGACTCATGAAGCCGGTCTTTTTGCCTGTCAGGAAGGGTTGGTTTGTTCTTCGTCCGTGACGTGCCCGATTTTGTGACTTTGCGGGCTGAAGCTTTTGGAGGTGCAGATATTGTTTCGCGAGGAGTTCTTTGATTGTTTGTTTTGGCTCCAGTCATTCTTCCGCACTTTATGAATTTAAATGATATCGGGCAACACCAAGGTGCTGGAACATAGTTAAATTATGTGACGGTGTCAATGAATAAGTGTCTTCCGCGGATGAATTCTTCTAATCGATGGACATGAGGGAATTCCAGCGTTCCCATTCCGTATCGCCGGGAAGCCCTTTTCTGCGGAGAAGATCGATGATGGGAGCTTCATTGAATCTCAAATAAGGGTTTATGCCGCGTTCATCCGCGAGCGTCGAATATACCCTTAAACTGGAATTGTAGAAGTCTCTGAACAACTCAATATTTCCGTTGTCCGGTTCCAGATGGCTCGCGAACGCC
>JASEHT010000206.1 GCA_030018675.1 Smithella sp. | reverse complement strand
TTCGCGTTTTTTAAGCCTGCTTATGCCTGCCGATAATTTCCAATTGAGTAAGATAGGCTTTGATGGTTTTTTCTATTATTCGATCTGCTTTTTGAGCCACGAGCAACGAACTACGATCTATCCACATTGCCACATTGTTACACTTGCAATTCCCAGCAGCTTGCTGCGGGGAATTGCAAGTGTAATTGAACCCTGTCAGAACAATGACATATTAAGAACAAATTGTATTTTCATATAAAGTTTCTTGAAAGAAAAATAAAAATTATTCTACGGATAGATTTACAGTCTATAAATTTCTTACCGCTGTAAAAGCTATTCTTTTTTCATTCTCGATATAACCTCTCATGACGTTTTCACCTCCGTCAGGATCTCTCGCGTTCATACACTTTGTCAGGAGTTGAAAATAGTTTGCGTTTTCGGATAAATTCTGAGTTTGATTGAGAAGGGCAATATAATGAATTCTTCTCACCGCGGGTAAAAGATCAAGAATAATCTGTTTACGGATTTTATTGGTTTCAGCTGATAAACCAACCGCCGAAAATTCGTAAACTGCATTATAGTAAGCATTAATATCCCCGGATTCGGCGATTATTTTAATTTTAGCAGCTATGGCGGTCATGTCGCGGCGATGAGACTCATCGCAGTGCTCAATTCACTCTCGCACAAAAGAAACATAGAGATCATTGAGGACATTAAATATACTGTTGATATAATCTTCAGTCAGTTCCGTTACCCTGGCTTCCCTTCGGGGGAACAATTCCACAAGACAGCTTCTTTCAAGTTTTCTCAGACTGTCCCGAATCGGACCACGGCTTACTCCCATTTCTTCGGCAAGCTGTGATTCCAATATCCTCTGTCCGGGTTTAAGTTTAAGAGTGATAATTTGTTCTCCAATGTAATTGGATATTTGTTCGGAAATATTTTGGGGAGATTTAAAGTTCATGAGAATAAATCTACCAAATATTGTTGAATGTCAACAATTAATTAAAACCATCACGTCTGACAATTTTATTATTTGACAAGAATATATAGATTTGTTAATTGTTAACAATCTACAACATTGTTATCCCCCAATAATAGTTTGTTGATTAGTAATGCAAGGACATTATGAATAAAACTATTTGGAAACCGGAATCAGAGATTAATTACATTCTGCGTGATTATAATACATTCGGTATCCTGAGTTGCGGAACCTGCGCCAACCTTTCTTATACGGGAGGCAAGACTGGGGTTGACGTGCTGAAAAAACATCTTCTGAAAAATAATAAACAGATTAAGCTGGCCAAGGTCATTATCGCCGCTTGCCCTGAAGAAATAATGCGTCAGGCCCTGAAGACCAACAAAAAGGCGCTCAAAAAGTGTGACGCATTGATAGTCTTGAGTTGCGCGGCAGGCATAAAATCAGCTAACAGTTGCAGACCCGGTTTGCCGGTAATCAATATGCTGGATTCAGTGGGAAGCTCCGCTGTCTCCTGCAGTGATCCCGTTCTTGCCCGCAGTCTCTGCAGAAGTTGCGGGCACTGCGTATTAACCTACACCGCCGGTATTTGTCCGCTGAGCGAATGTCCCGCAAAAAGCAAATACGGTCCGTGTAAATCATACTCAGAATCAAATTTAAAATGCGCCCTCGATCCGCTTAAAGATTGCGTATGGCATATTATTCAAGAAAGAAGTAAAAATCTGCATCTGCTGACATCATTAAAGGATTTACATGCACGGAAAGAGGATCGGGACGTTCATTGGACACCTGAGATAAAAAACGCGGGATTCTGGAAAAAGTTTTTCGCATGGTTTGCCTCACACATTCAGAAGCTTGAATGGGTTATGCGCCAATTCAGATAAAGGGGGAGTGGTATTATGTCCTACACAAAATTATCAGATTGGAGTAAATGTACAAAGTGCGGTGATTGTCTGGTCAAATGTCCCGTCATGCAAATGGAAAGGCAGGAAGCGGTTGCCGAAATAACGGCGCTGTTAGAAATCGGCTACTCCGAAAGAATTTTTAATGAATGCACTTTTTGTTTTAACTGCAATAAATACTGTCCCGAGAATTTAAGACCTCATGAATTAATTCTGGAAAAGTTCATGGACGCAAGAAAAAAGAAGGGGAAAATATCGGCTGTTATTCCTTATCTTTTTAATGGAATGCAAACATCCATGTGGAAAGATATCTATGCCATGCTTTCAAAAAATGAACAATCCATATTAAAAAAATGGTCGGAGATTCCATCGCCTTCAAAAGAGATTCTATGGGTGGGATGCATCGGCAGAATGAGCTGTTTTGATATTGAAAATTCAACTATTTTGCAAGAACTGCCAAAATTTGGGCCACCGGATCTGTGCTGCGGAGAGTTAGCCTATCGGCTCGGCTCTTGGAAAGCATATACAGATACGGTTAAAAAAACCCTGCGAGCATTTGAAAAACTGGAAATTGAGAGAATGGTTTGCTATTGCGGTTCCTGCTACAACTATCTTTCCAATATACTGAAAAATGTCTATGGCAAAAAACTGCCTTTCAAGCTGATATCACTATACGAATGGCTCAACGAAAAAAGAGAATCCGGCAAAATCACGCTTAAAAAACCATTAAATCTGAAGACAACCCTCCATGAATCCTGTTATGTCAGCGAACTGGGCAATGAGTTTGCCCAAGATCTTCGCACCGTTTACAAATCGGCGGGAGTTGATATTGTAGAACTCTCCCATCATGGCGACTGCAACCTCTCCTGCGGCGCAGTGAGCGTTCTCAGGACCCTTAATCTCCCGAAAAGTCTCTTCAAAGAACAAAGTAAAAAATACAAAGAGGTGAAGAAAACCGGAATCCGGCATATGGCGGTCAACTGCCCCGGGTGTTTTATAACACTCTCTTTCACGAACAGGTTTGCCGGAATAAAACTTCACTACATGCCGGATGAGTTGCTGGAAGCTTATGGGGATAAGATAACGAAACCTCTGTCAAAAAGGATTCCTCTTTTTATGCTGGCTTTTATGAAACACCCGACGTTCCCTTTCAAACATGTGGACGCGGAAATATCCATTCGTTAGTTTAAGGCAGATTGCACGATAAAGATTTTTTATTTAGTGCCTTTAGTATTTTCCTGCCGGATCATTTCTTCCAGTATTCCGGCAGCGTCACCGACCAGTTGAACGCAGGGACGCTTTTTGTAATAGTCAGATGTTCTTGATTCAGGGATGGGATTATCTGATTTTTCAGTAAGGCCCAGCAAATCCCTGCAAATAATGGAGCCATGGATTTCTTTAAACTGACTGGCGAGTTTTTGTATCCTTCTGTAGTGTTCGGTCTTGGCGCGATGATCGTCCGGGTCGGTATAACCCCAAAACATTCCCGCGACCATGAACATGCCACTGACCGCTCCGCAGACTTCGCGGAGCCTGCCCATTCCGCCGCCGAATGAAGAGGTCAGTTTTATGGCGGTGTTTTTATCCATTTTCAAATCATCGGCAAATGCCAGAAAAACGGCCTGCGCGCAATTGTAGCCTTCTTTGAAAAATGCTTTGGCTTTTTCCTCTTTTGTCATCATTTTCGTCATAATCCGGGTAGCGTGATGTGGAGGGATTTTATCTTTCGATAAAGCGTGCTTTTGTGAATGCCCAGTTGTCTGGCTGTTTGCGGGCAATTCCAGCCGTTTTGTTCAAGAGCCTTCAGGAGATAGGTTTTCTCCAGGTTTTTCAGAGATGTCGCATCATCATTGTCGATATTTTTTCCGGTAGCGGTGAAAAGCGATTCTGGCAGGTGTTTCTTTTCAATGAGTCCGTTTTTGCAGAGAATGAACGCCCTTTCAATGATATTGGCCAGTTCTCGAATATTGCCGGGATAGCTGTAGCTCATCAAAACCGTCATCGCGTCGTCGCTGATGCCAGTGATATTCTTTTTTTGAATGATGTTGAAACGACTGATAAAGTGATCGCACAGCAGGGGAATGTCCTCCATGCGTTCGCGCAGTGGGGGCAATTTTATCTTAAACACATTAATCCGGTAAAATAAATCCTCGCGGAAATGTTCCTGCCGCACCAGTTCCTCAAGATTTTTGTTAGTCGCGACAAGAATGCGAACGTTGTGCTCGACGCTTTTTGCGGAGCCCAGCGGTTCGAACGTTTTTTCCTGAATGACGCGCAACAGCTTGACCTGCATCGCCGGTGTGATATCACTGATTTCATCCAAAAAGAGTGTTCCGTTTTCAGCCAACTGGAATCTTCCTGGCTTGTCCTTTTTTGCATCTGTAAACGCACCAGCCTTATAACCGAACAATTCCGATTCCAGCAACGTATCCGGCAGTGCGCCGCAATTGACGGCGATAAACGGCTGGCGTTTCCGTGGACTCAGGTTGTGAATGGCGCGGGCGACCAGTTCCTTGCCCGTTCCGCTTTCTCCTTCAATCAGCACGGTGCTGGCGCTGTCTGCGATGTCGGGCAGGATGTCAAATAGCTGCAACATCTGATGATTTTTGGAAATGATATCGGAAAAG
>JASEHT010000205.1 GCA_030018675.1 Smithella sp. | reverse complement strand
CCACGCGGATGCCTTCGCGATCGGATTCGTCCCGCAAATCGGATATGCCGGATATCTTTTTATCGCGCACCAGATCGGCTATCTTTTCGATCAGCATAGCCTTGTTGACCTGATAAGGCAGTTCAGTGATGACAATGGTTTCTTTATCATTGCGGGCGTTCTTTTCAATGAGCGCGCGCGCCCGGATGCGGATGATGCCGCGTCCCGTCTTATACGCGGACAGAATTCCTTCCCGGCCATTGATAAATCCGGCGGTGGGAAAATCAGGACCCGGAATATGACGCATCAGTTGTTCAATGGTAATATCAGGATTTTTAATGCAGGCGATGGTGCCGTTGATGATTTCCGTAAGATTATGCGGCGGAATATTGGTCGCCATGCCAACTGCAATGCCGGAGGTTCCATTGAGCAGTAACAGCGGAATGCGTGTTGCCAGAAGCGACGGCTCCGTAAGGGATTCATCATAGTTGGGCACGTAATCGACCGTTTCTTTTTCCAGATCGGCCAGCACCTCATCAGAAATGCGCGCCAAACGACTTTCCGTATAACGCATGGCCGCGGGCGGATCACCGTCAATTGAACCGAAGTTACCCTGACCATCCACCAGCATATAGCGCAGCGAAAACTCCTGCGCCATACGCACCATGGTGTCGTAAATGGCCGCGTCGCCGTGCGGATGATATTTACCCATGATTTCGCCGACGATACGGGCGGATTTTTTATAGGGTTTGTTATGGCGGTTGCCCATTTCATACATGGCATACAAAATCCGGCGGTGCACCGGTTTGAGGCCATCGCGAACATCGGGAATCGCCCGGCCGATGATGACGCTCATGGCGTAATCCATGTAAGATTTTTTCATTTCATCTTCTATATTCACCAGGGTTTGCTTGTGGTGGATAGCACGGTCCATTTTGTTCCTTCCTCTCTCAATAAAAAGCAGGCTGATGTTCAGCCGGCTCAATCATTAATCTATTTTTTTCTAACTTACCCCGCTATGCGGGTTTCTTTTTCTAATGTACTAATCCCGCTTTGCGGGATAAGCGCGTTCACGAAATTATTGCCTCCTGTTCCAGTAGACAATAATTTCTAACTTGCTAAATATCCAAGTTGGAAACATACAGGGCATTTTGATAAATAAAATCGCGTCGGGGTTCGACCTGATCGCCCATGAGCGTTGTAAATATTGCATCGGCCTTGACGGCGTCTTCAACGCTAACCTGCAAGAGCGTTCGTTTTTCCGGATTCATTGTGGTTTCCCATAACTGTTCCGGGTTCATTTCACCCAGACCTTTATAACGCTGTACCGTCAGGCCTTTTTTGCCAAGCGTTACAATATGATCCACAAGCGCCTTGGAACTTCCCAGCACAACAGGCTGTGAAGCATCATCAGCCTTATCGCTGTAAGGGGCCTCGCCAATAATGGAAACCTGATCCAACAATGACCGGATATCCGCGAACTGCGGCGCGCGGAAAACCTCCCGGCTCACACAAGTGGAGAATGTCTGCCCGTTATTCTTTAGATTAAACACTACTTTGAACCCGCCATGATCCTGATCCGCTTCGACTTGAAAATCTACAAACACCTCTCCCATCGCTATACCGGTTCGTTTAGCGATCGTCGAAAGCGCTTTTTCGCTTTTAAAACTGTCATCGGTCAGGGTAGGATCGCCGGCCAACACACGCATTAAATTCCTGTCGCGTCCTTCCTTTTCAAACCGCTCCAGCAGATCTTCAATCCGCATCACTTTCTTGATCAGGGCCAGTAACTTGTTGCCGCTGACCGGAAATGCCGAGCCATCGCCCATGACCAACTTCACTTTCTCGACGCCGTTTTCCAGAATGTAGTTTTTCATCTGCTCCTCATTCTGGATATAGAATTCCTGTTTTTTCTCCACAACTTTAAACAACGGCGGCTGAGCGATAAACAAATATCCCCTTTCAATCAATTCCCGCATCTGCCGGAAGAAAAAAGTCAACAGCAGGGTGCGTATGTGAGCGCCGTCAACGTCGGCATCCGTCATGATAATGACTTTATGATACCGCAGTTTGCTCACATCATAATCATCGGCTCCAATGCCCGCTCCAAAGGCCGTGACCATTGTTTTGATTTCTTCATTTTGCAGCATTTTATCGAAACGGGCTTTCTCAACGTTTAACACCTTGCCGCGCAACGGCAGGATGGCCTGATTCTTCCGGTCCCGGCCCTGTTTGGCGGAACCACCGGCGGAATCTCCTTCCACCAGATATATTTCACTCAGCGCCGGATCCTTTTCCTGACAATCGGCCAGTTTGCCCGGCAGCGATCCAACCTCCAGAGCGCTTTTTCGGCGGGTCAATTCCCGCGCGCGTCTGGCCGCTTCTCTGGCACGCGCCGCTTCCATGCATTTATTCAGTATTTGTTTAGCGACTGATGGATTTTCCTCGAGGTAACTGCCTATCTTATCGTAAACAATTCCTTCAACCAGGCCGCGCACCTCCGAGTTACCAAGCTTGGTTTTGGTCTGGCCTTCGAACTGCGGATTCTTGACTTTCACACTGATAACACACGCCAGACCTTCCCGTAAATCCTCGCCGCGCAGGGATTCCTTACCGTCTTTGATTATTTTATTGTTGGTGGCGTAATTATTAAAAACACGGGTGAGTGCTGATCGAAAGCCGATTAAATGTGTTCCGCCTTCCGTAGTATTAATGCTGTTGGCGAAGGCAAAAATATTATCCAGATAAGTTTCATTGTATTGCAGCGCCACTTCCACCGAACAATCTTCCTTGGCTCCGTAAACAAAAATTGGGTTTTTATGCAGGACTTTTTTATTGCGGTTGATATATTCAACAAAAGAAACAATGCCTCCCTTGTAAAAAAATTCATCCTTTTTATCCGCTACCCGTTCATCGATGAGAATAATCTTCACGCCTGAATTTAAAAAAGCCAGTTCCCGTAAGCGATTGGCAATGACGTCGTAACTAAATTCCGCTTCTTCAAATATTTCATCATCAGGCAGAAATGTTACTTTTGTCCCCTTGCCCCGGGTTTTACCAACCATTTCCAGCGGCCCATTTGGAACACCGCGTGTGTAAAATTGCGTGTAAACATTACCATCACGACGCACTTCCAGTTCGCAGGTTTTAGAAAGGGCATTCACGACTGAAACGCCCACGCCATGTAAGCCGCCGGATATTTTGTAAGAGTCGTTGGAAAATTTTCCACCCGCGTGAAGCTTGGTCATCACAACTTCCGCGGCCGATACCCCTTCGGTCTTATGGATACCGATCGGAATACCACGTCCGTTATCATCCACAACGATACTATTATCCACCCTGATCTTAACGGATATCGTGTCGCAATATCCGCCTGCCGCCTCATCAATACTGTTATCCACCACCTCGTAAACGAGATGATGCAACCCTTCTTTACCAGTGGAACCGATATACATAGCCGGCCTTTTCCGCACGGCTTCCAGACCCTCAAGAACTTTTATACTATCTGCGTCATATCTATGTGGCATATTGTTTTTTCAACTTCCTCTCGTGTGACTAAATTTTTAACGGCATGACGATACATAAATAACTGTCATCGTCGGCTTGTTTGATCACGGACGGCTTCAACCCCACCCCGACATCAAAAATGATATTTTCTTTATTAACAACCGAGATCGCGTCAATCATATAACTGACATTAAATCCGCTATCCATCGCCTCCCCATCATAATCAATATCAATTTCTTCCGTCGCCTCGCCGACATCCAGGTTGGTCGAATTCAACGTCAGTTTGTTTTTGGCAAAAGAAAGAATAACTCCTCCATACCGTTCCGAAGATACCACACTCATTCTTCGCAGAGCGTGTAAGAAATCTTCCTTGTTTAAATCCACTTTAATTCCTTTTTCCATCGGAATGACTTTTTTATAATCAGGATAGTCCGCATCCACCAAACTGACTTTTAATAAAGTGTTTTCTGTTTGCACCACAAACATGTTTTTATGTAAGCCGATTTTAATGTCTTCATTTTCATCAATAACCCTTTTGATCTCCATCAATCCTTTACGGGGAATAATGATTCCTTTTCCTGTTTTTAAAAAATGACCGGATGTGATGCTTTTAGCCATGGCAAGGCGGTGGCCATCGGTGGCGACCATCCTGATTAAATATTCCACGCCATCCATTCCTTCTTCCAGCAAGACACCATTTAAATTTTTTCTTGACTCATCTGTGGCCATTGCAAAAGACGTTTTACCGATTAAATCCTTAATGACCATTCCCTTAATGCTGCTGAGGTTGAGATTTTCATCATCGGTCACACTGGGAAAATCTTCAGCGGGTAAACCCGGTATTTTATAAAAAGCCCGATTGGATGATATTTTGACGATATTATTCTTTTGATTGAAATTGATAATATCTCCCTGAATTTCCCGAACCATTTCATATATTTTTTTTGCTGATATGGTGATTTGACCATCTTCCAGAATCTCGGCCTCATAAGAAGAAATTAAAATAATTTCTCTATCGGTGGCGATAATTTTCAAT
>JASEHT010000204.1 GCA_030018675.1 Smithella sp. | reverse complement strand
CCCGCAGGGAAACGCTGTTTACCAAAGCGGGCCTCTGCAAACCGATATCCTGGATAAGAAAGATCTTGTGCAAAGAGGCCGGAAGTTGACGACGCTGGAATTAATATCCAAAATAGGAGAAAAACAAGGCGTTGGGTTTATTGCCTTAAGGCGTAAGGATAACACCGGCGCGGTCGTCATCAGTCTCGACAAATCGGGATCGGTTTACTGGATTTTAAAAGTGGCCGGCGAAAAGGGATTGAATAAAATCGGCGAGGGGCACGGCATTCTTTACATGCAAATCATGAATGAAGAAAACAAACTCCTCAGCAGCGTCGGACAACCCGCGCCGACCTTATATGATAAAGATTTTAATTTTAAGGGAATTTTAGCCGGAAAACAAAAAATCGGCAGCCGGAAAGTCGATTATGCCGGCAATAAAATTCTTGATTTGGCGGCTCCATTATATCTGGACAAAAAAATTGTCGGCATTGTGCGCATCGGTCTCGATCGAAGTTCCATGGATAAGAGTCTCGCCGAAAACCGGCAGCATATTTTCGTTTTTCTTTTCTTTATCGTCTTGATCGCCTTATTGTCCATGTGGCTTCTTTATCACGATCAGAACCGCCATTTGGCCGGCATTGTGGAAATGGAACGACAGTTGGAGAAAGCGGAAAGACTCTCTTCTCTCGGCCAACTTGCCGCCGGAGTGGCTCATGAAATACGCAACCCGTTGAATGCCATCAGCATAGCGACCCAGCGATTAAAAATGGATTATGTGCCGGATGACGAAGCCAAGGCCGTTGAATTTAAAAATTTATCAGGAGTGATCCGGGATGAAATCAGGCGCCTCAACGGAATCATCGAAGAGTTTTTAAATTTTTCCAAAAGCCGGCGGCTGGAATTAAACCACTTCCCCTTAACGGAGGTTCTGCAGAAAATCGTCAATCTGATCCGGGAGGAAGCGTCGTCCCGCGGCATTAGGATTGAAACGGCATGGCATTATTCTCCGGCCGTGATTTCCATGGACGTCAACAAACTGCAACAGGCTTTCATCAACCTGATTAAAAATGCCATGGAATCTATAACAGCGCCGCAGGGGAAAATTCATATATCTTTGGACAAAGAAGGGAAAAATCATCTGGCGGTAAAAATTTCGGATACCGGTTGCGGGATGACTGCCGATGAAATCGAGAAGATTTTCAGCCCCGAATATACCACCAAGGAAAAAGGTGTCGGGCTGGGCATACCGCTTGCCTTTGAAATCATCCGGGGACACGGCGGAGACATAAGAGTGATAAGCAAAAAGGACAGGGGAACGACTTTTGAGGTTGTTTTGCCTCTCGAAAGATTTAATGAATCCTCTGCAAAAAATTAAGGGATAAGCATTCATGCAAAAAATGAGCATACTGATTGTTGACGATGAAAAATCCCAGCGGGAGTTGTTGCGCGGTTTTCTTCTGAAGGAAGGACATGTGGTTGAGGAAGCGAGTAATGGCGAAACAGCCATTAAAAACGTTACAAACAGCCATTTTGATTTAATCCTGCTTGATTACAAAATGCCGGGCATGGACGGCCTGCAGGTACTTCAGGAAGTCAAACGCATCAATCCGGAAATAGATGTGGTGATCATTACGGCCTACGGCACGGTCGAAACAGCGGTCGAAGCTCTGAAGGCCGGAGCCATCGATTACATCACCAAACCGGTAGACTTGGACGAACTGATTATTCTTGTCAATCGCATAGCGGAACGCAGGCAATTAATCCAGGAAAACAAACTGCTGAAAGAAGATTTGAACAAACAGGGCATTTCCGCAGACAAAATTATCTATAAAAGCCAGCTTATGGCGGAGCTCATCAATCTGGCGGGCCGCGTGGCGGCAAGCAAAGCATCCGTTCTTATTCAGGGAGAAAGCGGAACGGGAAAAGAATTGCTGGCGCGGTTGATTCACCAGTTGAGCCCCCGTGCCAATAAGCCGATCGTGATTGTTAACTGTGTTGCCCTGCACGAAAATTTACTGGAAAGTGAGTTATTCGGTCATGAAAAAGGCGCTTTTACCGGAGCGTCTTCGCGGAGAATCGGTCGATTTGAGGAAGCCGATGGCGGCACAATTTTCCTGGATGAAATCGGCGAACTCAGTCCGACCATCCAGGTTAAACTTTTACGTTTTCTGCAGGAGCGCGAGTTCCAGCGTCTGGGCAGCAATGTCAACCTTCAGGTTGATGTCAGGTTTATCAGCGCCACCAATCGCGATCTGGAACTTCAAGTTGCCGAAGGAACCTTCAGAGACGATTTATTTTACCGGTTAAAGGTTGTCACCATGTCTCTGCCTCCGCTCAGAGAAAGAAAGGAAGATTTGCCCGTTTTAATTGATTTTTTTATGGCTCAATTTGCCAAGGAAAACGGCAAAGTTATCAAAGGCTTTTCATCCGAAGCAAGAGATCAGCTTTTGAAATACGATTACCCCGGAAATGTTCGGGAGTTGGAAAACATTCTGGAGCGCGCCGTTGTCATTGCCCGCGAACAGTACATCACTACGCACGACCTGCCCTTTAAATCCGACAGCCTGTTAGAAGATACCGACAAGAAACCTTCCGGCGCTTTAAAGGAATCACTGGATGATCTGGAAAGGAAACTCATTATGGAGGCCATGGAAAAAGCTCAGGACAACCAGACAAAAGCTGCCGATCGTCTGGGATTATCGGAACGAATGTTGCGGTACAAGCTTAAAAAATACGTCTTAAAGAGTTGATCTGGCTGTTGAAACACATTCATTTGCGTAGTGAATCCGGCGAAGGCCGGATGCGCGTTTTGCATCTGAACGCGTTTGAACAGCCCTCAAATTTGACGGAGTGGCTAAGACCCTTTAGTTGATGTATTTGCCCCGTGAGCTTCGTTTCAAAAAGTATCATTTTATGTTAAGTTGCAAACTGCAATAAATACAAATCCTTACATATTTACATCTTGAGATCACATATAGAAACTACAGGGGGATGAAATGAAAAAAATTCAATTCTTAATCGTATTGGCAATGGTGCTATTTTTCACGCAGGCAAAAGCTGCTGATCCGGAAACACCTTCCTTTTTGCCGCAGTATTTTGCTCCGGCGTTTACAATAAACGGACATGTCTTTAAAATGATTAACCATTCTGAAAAAGAAGGCGTGGAACAGTTTCTTTATTTTACAGACGATAAATCTCTCACGCTACTTGTCGAAAATATCAGGTGCGATAGACCGCGTGCGACGGCAATATTTAGGAACGTCATTATAAATCTGAATGACAGAATGAAATCAAAAGCTGGCGATTTCCTTGAAATTAACTCAAATGACATCTGCGCTAAAGTACGTGAAGATGGGAAGGATAAAACAGTTTTTGTTTATGTAGTGCCGACAGCGGTTCAGATTTGGACATATGTAGAGAAATCGGGCGAAAATCGTAAAATGGAATCACAATTTAAAATCATTAAGAGTTTTATCAACAGGCAAAGATATAGCGAAGCGAAAGGTGAAAATGTTGCAATGGGGCTGTGGGGTGATGCAATTTATGAATATGCACAGGAATTGTTACATAAAAAAAATTATAAAGAAGCGGTAGAAGTTTTGGGACAGATCATAGCCACATCTCCCTATAATTTTAAGGCTCATATTGATTTTATTGAAAATACGGCTGATCTAAAAGCGGCCGTCAATAGCGCAAAAGTAATATTGAAAATTTCGGAAAGTCCTGAACTAACTATCAGAGCGGCAAAGTTTCTGGATAAAAAAATAGCATTTTTTGATTCAATTCCTTTTCTGGATAAATATGAGATGGGTCTGCAGGTAATTTTAATTCCTCTTTTACCCTGCGATGTATCGCTTCTGGATGAGGTTTCCGAGACATATCAGAAAATAACATCCATTCCCGTAAAAATCAGGCGAATCAAGGAAAGCTGGCAATGGGGGTTGCCGGATCGCATACCTTTCGAGAGGGTGGCTCAGAAAACACTGGTTGAATTAAAAGGTGAGGATGTCATTTTCACGGGCTATGACAAAGAAAAATACATTGAGGAAATAAGAAAAGCTGCGGAAACAAAGGATGCCTTAGTAAAATATTACACGAATAAACTGACTTCCAGGATTAAAGAAGGAGAGGGGCAATATTATGCCGATACTTACCTTAACCGTTTTTTAACTATAATAGAAAAGTATCGAAGTTTCGATAAGAATACAATATATGTCGGCATTACGGGCGCAAATATATATTCCGGCGACAACAACTACCTTTTTAGTTTATACGCAGAAACAGGAAATAAATTTCGCGGGAGTATTTTATCCTATTACATGATGCAGGCATCCAATCTTTCAGAAGATTATGAATCTAGAAAACGGCTGGTGGAACGCATTGCAAAAGAACTGGTGCCTGCGAGTCTCAAGTCAGTGAACATTCCCCGAAGCACGGACCCGACCTGTCCCTATTCATATTCAAGTGGTGTTGCCCGCCTGGATGAAAAAACTCTCGTGCTTTCCGAAGAAGTAAAAAATGCAATAGAAAAATTAAAATCGAAA
>JASEHT010000203.1 GCA_030018675.1 Smithella sp. | reverse complement strand
TATTCCTTTTTTCCATGTAGGCAATAACGATAAACAGGGCATCAGAAAATAGTAAATTCAAAGATCCTTTCTCTTTTTAAGAAATAAATCATGAAAATCATTTTCATCGGCGGCAGAGATATACATTCAATCGGCGGCATAGAAAGCTATATGTATAATCTTGCCACTTTTTTGAAAGCTAAGGGGCATGAACCCGTCGTCTTTTGTGAAAGCGACAGGAATGAAGTCGAGTATGTGAACGGCTTTAAGGTGGTGCACAACAAATCCATCGGCGGCAGGTATTTGTGCAAAATACTTTTAGGGCACAAGGCGACGGCTTATGCCGTTTTAAAAGAACGGGACGCACAGATATACCACTATAACGGCTGGGCCCCGTTGCTTGCCTTCTGGATTGCTGCTATTTTCGGTAAAAAAACGATTTATCAGAGTCATGGCCTGGAATGGAAGCGAACAAAATATTCGCCGTTTCAGCAGAAAATCATGAAGTTCATGGAATGGTTTACCGTAAAGATGATGAAAAATATTACAGCCGTCAGTCAGGAGCAAACCGACTTTTTTCTTACGCAGTACGGCAAGAAATGCGTAACGATACCCACCGCGGTTAACCTACCCGCCGAAAATTATGAAAGCGATGTACTGGAAAAATATAAGCTGGAAGATGAAGGCTATTATTTGTATTTAGGTCGGCTTGTGCAGGATAAGAATCCCGACTATCTGATAAAGGCGTTTAATAAAAGCGGTATCAAAGGGAAAAAGTTGGTCATTGCCGGAAGCAACGATGCCGATTTGAAATATGTTGTATACCTGCACCAATTGGGTGCTGAAAATCCCAATGTGATATTTACCGGCGCTGTTTACGGCAACGACAAGGAAAAGCTTTTGAGCAACTGCTTTGCGTTTTGTCTGCCATCAACCCTGGAAGGTCTGCCCATTACATTACTGGAGGCCATGAGCCACGAAAGAATTTGTTTGGCGTCGGATATTCCCGCCAATAAAGAAGCATTAGGTGACAGCGGCGTATGGGTTAAATATGAGGACGTTGACGATCTTTGCGATAAGCTTCTTTACATCTTAAAAAACCACAAGGATTTAGAAATTCAAAAAGAAAGCAATTACCGCCGCGTTGTGGAAAATTTCACGTGGGATAGGGTTTCAATATTATATATAGATTATATGAAAGCAATTACCAAGCATTAGATACTCAAAACAATACCTATTTTAATAATTTATCAAAACTTTAGTATTATTTAGCATTTATAATCAGGAGAAAAAAATGAACACGTTTATTTCAGAAGCTGATAATGATATTAAAAAGTCGCCTTTGGATATCATAATCATTGGTGCATCCGGCGGCATTGGACAATATCTTGTAAAAGCCTTTTCAAATAAAAATCGGGTTATTGGCACATATCTTGACGGTGCTACTGCAGACCTAGTTGCAGGCGCGGAATACTTTAAGGTTGATGTTTCTAATTTAGAAGATGTCAGCAATTTTTTCAAATCTATAGGTCCTTCACTCACCATGCCAATACTTATTTATGCAGCAGGCATCTCTCTAAATAATATTACACCGAAAATAACAGATCAAGACTGGCATGATACAATCGCAGTAAATCTTACAGGTGCTATGTGTTGCAGTAGAGAAATCCTGCCCTGGATGAAAAAATTGGCATATGGAAAACTTATTTTTATCTCTTCGGTTTTAAGCCGTATTGCTGTTCCCGGTACGCTGGCATACTCTGTAACGAAGGCCGGGTTAAATGCGATGGCAAAAGTTATTGCCATTGAAAACGCAGCAAATGGTATCACATCAAACGCGATAGCTTTAGGCTATTTCGATATAGGTATTATTAATGCCGTGCCACAGGCATTTCTTAACAACCAAGTAATTCCCGAAATACCGCTTAAACGTTTAGGTGAACCATCAAATATTGTTTCGACTGTTAATTACATAATTGATTCAGATTACCTCACTGGCTCCGTCATTGATTTAAACGGCGGTATGTTCTCTGTGTAATCAAAATAAATGGAAACCGTTAATTTATGAATGATATCAGATTTAAAATATTCGATTATAAAAAAGATTCATTGTCTGAACAGAGAGAACTTTTTAAAGATGCTTTTCCCGAAAGGACAGGCTCGGTAGCGGCTGAAGATGATCATTATTTCTGGAAATTTCATGCGTTTCCCAATGCGCCCCATTCTTACGAATACGCCGCTTATCATGATGATAGAATGATAGGTTACTATGCCGCCATACCTTATCGATATATAATAAATGGCAAAGAAATGACTTGCGCAATGGTATGTGATGTTATGACGCATTCATCTATGCGCGGGAAAGGTATATTTACTATAATCGGCAGATACTCGACTGATGCCCTGAAAAACAGCGGATTGCATTTTACATCGGGCTATCCAATACGGCCTGAAGTAATACCGGGGCACCTGAAGGTAGGGTGGGAAAAGTTATTTAGGATGCCGCTATATATAAAAGTCTTAAAAGTGAATGCGATATTAGCAAAAGTTAAGCTATCCTCAGTTTCTTTCTTGATTAATCCGCTTATAAAGATTTCTTCGATATACAAGCTTTCATGCGCGGCCAGTAATGTTAAATGCGAGACGTATGATGCAAATGAGATTGATAAAATAGTTGGGTATGATGATTTCTTTGCTAAATGGTCATTAAATCAGCGGCATTACTTGATAAAAAGCAGCGAATTCCTAAAATGGCGACTGAGCGCACCCGAAAAAAATTATAAAATAATATGTGTTCGTAAAGATAAAAATATAATTGTTCTTTCTATCATAGCATTCACCGATGTTAAAGGCGTACCAAGCATAGGTATTTTGGACCTCATGGTTTTAGACGGATATTATTCATTCATTAAACACTTATTTAAAACACTAGAAGAACTCGCTGTTGAAAATAACGCAGAAGTTATTATCGGCATGTTTTGCAAACAATGGGCAAATAAGTATAAATTACTGAAATACGCAATGATTAAATCAAATATTTTTTTTACGCTTATACTAAAGCAGCTTGATCAGGAAATAGATTTTACTTGTCTCAAAGATGAAAAGAATTGGAACCTTACCTGGCTTGATTCCGACAACTTATAAAAGAATATAAATGAAAAACTTTCTCACTATTGATGTGGAGGATTGGTTCCATATTCTGGACGATCCGGCGGTCCCGGCTTTTGCCTCATGGCCGGGGCTTGAGTCGCGTCTGCAATGCAATATGGAACGGATTCTTGCCATTCTGGATGAGCACAAGGTTAAAGCTACGATGTTCTGGCTGGGGTGGGCAGCGGAAAAGCACCCTGCCCTTTTGCGCCGTTGCGCGGATGCCGGCCATGAAATTGCCAGCCACGGTTACAGGCATATTCTGGCTTATGAGGCGGGGCGCGAGAATTTCCGGGAGGATATCCGCCGGGGGAAAAAGGTTATTGAGGATATTACGGGCACGGCGGTTTCGGGTTTCCGCACGGCGGGCTTTGGAACGACGTCCGGCACGCCCTGGTTGTTTGATGAGATTCGGGCGGCGGGTTTTGTGTATGATTCGAGTGTTTTCCCGGCGAAACGCGGCCACGGAGGGATTACGGATTTCAAGGTTGTACCGCATGAAATAATGACGTCAAGCGGCGCGCTTTTGGAGATACCGCAATCGGTTGTTGAGGTTTTCGGGAAAAGGGTGAGTTTCTTCGGCGGAGGGTATCTGCGGATTGCGCCTGTTTTTTTAATCCGGTGGGGTATTGGTAAGCTTCAGGAGGCGAATTTGCCGTTGGTGGTGTATGTGCATCCGCGCGAGGTTGACCCGGAGCATCCGCGTCTGCCACTTAAGCTGCATCGGCGATTCAAGTCTTATGTGAATTTGAGTTCGACTGTTCCCAAGCTGCGCTGGCTTTGCGAGAATTATAAGTTTGGGTTGATGAAGGATTTTAGGCTTGCGCCGGGAGAATGGAAAAGATTGTGAAATGGGAAAAGTAAAAGGTGAATCCACCTCCGGCGCTACGCGCCACCTCCGCCAGCGGAGGACATAAATCGTGAAAGGTTGCTACCGCTGTCCCACTCCGCTGCGCTTCGGGGATAATTCCCAATAGCCAAAGGCTTTGGATAGTTCGATTTGCGCTTCGACCGGCGCTTAGCTTGCTTCCCTACGTCGCTACGCTCCTAGGATAGTTCGGCTAACGTTTCAATCTTCGTTACACTCGATTTCAACGAGTCCTCACTATCAGCTTGGCTCATTATCATTCCCGCAATCTTCTGGCGGGAATCCAGGAAGAAAAGACGTGGATGCCCGACAAGAAAATTCGGGCATGACAGGTTGGGTGGATCTACCCTAAAGGGCACCATGGCCCGACAGACCCATTCGGGCATGACAGGTGGGTGGATGCCCGACAGGACAATTCGGGCATGACAGGTTGGGTGGATGCCCGACAGGCCCACTCGGGCATGACAAATAAGTGTCATTCCCGCAATCTTCTGGCGGGAATCCAGGAAGAAAAGACGTGGATGCCCGAC